>NZ_LJJX01000006.1:173108-213718 GCF_001421075.1 Frankia sp. CpI1-P
CGGTGTGCGGGCCTATTACGACGACGTGGTCACTCGGTTCGGGGCGCAGTACAGTCTTTCGCATCCGGATCTGTGGGCCAAATTAAGTTCACACCTGAGCAACGCCGAGGAGCGGGACCGTTTCGTCGGCACGGTGAAGGACGCGTTCGTCGCCGCGGACGGCGGCTCGCCGGGCGGCATGGTGACGGTGGCGGACAGTCAGATCGCGAGCGGACTGAGGGCCGCCGGGATCGGCGCGTTGCCGACGGTGACGCTGACGGTCGATGATCCTGTGCTGCTCGGCCGCCCGCCGGACAGCGGTTTCGCGGTCGACCCGGTGTGTACCGCGAACGGCAACTTCGTCGAGCAGGAACTCGACCTGCCGCTGCCGGGGCGGGCCGGTGTGGCGGGGTGGCGGCGGACGTACAACTCCCGCGGTCATGACCGGGTCGGGGCACACGGGCCAGGGTGGTGCTCCTGGGCGGATACCGCGCTGGAGCTGAGCGCGGAGCTGGTCGGGTGGCGTGGGCCGGACGGGGCGGAGTTGCTGGTCGAGCGGCCGAGTGCCGGGCGGCCGACGGCGATGCCGCGTCTGGGCGCGATGCTGCACGCCGACGGGTCGGGATTCCGGTTCGAACGCGGCCCGGCGGAGACCTGGTGGTACGACGAGGCGGGCCGGCCGGTGCGGGTCCGGACCGGCCCCTCTGAGATCACCCTGGAGTGGGCTGGAAGCCGGCTGGTGCAGCTGCGGCATCCCCGGTCGGACCGGTCGGTGCTGCTGGAGTGGAACCACACCGGCACGCTGATCACCACGGCGCGAGCCAGCGATGGCCGGGCCGTGTCCTACTGCTATGACGACGACGCGCAGTTGGTGGCCGTCGACGGCGGCCCGCACGGTCCACGCCGCTACCGCTGCCTTGGCGGGATGTTGGTGGCGATCGTGGACGCGGACGGGGTGACGCTCGCGCGCAACAGCTACGACGAGGCCGGCCGAGTGCTGACCCAGCTGGCCCCGGAGGGACGGCTGGTTCGGTTCGGCTACGGCGAGGGCTACCGCACGCTGGTGACCGACGCAGCGGCCGGTGCGATCAACGAGTATCGGCATGACGCGGCCGGCCGGCTGATCTGTGTCATCGACGACGCGGACCGGGTCTTTCACCGGGTGTTCGACGACGCGGGCCAGCTACGCGGCATCCAGGAACGCTCCGGTGCCCGCTGGGCGATGGACTACGACGACGCGGGGAACCTGACCTCCCGGACCGGTCCGTGCGGGATCAGACAGCAGTGGACCTGGGACGACCACGGCCGGATGACCTCGCACACCGACCCAGGTGGCCAGGTGACCCGGTGGCTCTACGCCGGCGGGGCCCGGACCCCGGTGGAGATCGTCGACGCGACCGGTGCGGTCACCAGGATCACAGTGTCGGATGACGATCTGCCGATCTGTGTGGCGGATCCGGACGGTGTCACGACCCGCTTCGCCTGGGATGGCGACGGTCAGCTCACCAGGGTGGCCGTTGCCGGCGCTGGGCGCACGAGGCTGCGATATGACGCGGCGGGCCGGCTCGTCGAGATGATCGGCCCGGACGGTGATCCCCGGCGGTGGGAGACCGACGACGCTGGCCGGGTCGTGCTGGAGCAGGCCCCGGGCGGGGCGAGGAGCCGGTTCCACCACACCGCCGCGGGGCGCCCGGACGGCTACGTCGACCCGGCGGGGGGTCGGTGGAGCTCGACCTACGGCACGCACGGACGGGTCGCCCAGGTCACCGACCCGTTGGGCTCGACGGTCGGCTTCTCCTATGACCTGTTCGGGAACACCAGCGGGATCGTCGCGCCGGACGGGCAGACGTTCGGTTTCGACCATGACGGCCTGGGCCGCCTCGTGGCAGCCCGCGATCCGGCGGGGGCGACCTTCAGCCGGGCCTACGACCCGGACGGGCGGCCGACCCTCGAAACCGACGGCGACGGGAACGCCTGGCAGATCACCTACGACGAGGCCGGCCGGCCGACGGAACGCACCGCCCCGGACGGGCGGACCTGGCACCGTGCCTACGACCCGGCCGGCTCGGTCATCGCGGAGACCGACCCGGCAGGTGCCACCACCCACTATGACCACGACCCACGCGGCCGGGTCGTCGCGGTCACCGACCCGGCGGGCGGACGCCGCGCGCTGACCTGGACACCGGGCGGCCGGCTCGCGTCGGTCACCTCGCCGCTCGGCCGCACGGTGACCTACGGCTACGACAGGGCCGGCCGGCTGGCCCAGACCCTGTCGGTGTCCGGAGCGCGGACCGTCTACCGGCACGACCCGGCGGGCCGGCTGACCGCGCTGGTCACCCCCGCCGGCCGGGAAACCCGCTGGGAACACGACCCGCAGGGCGCCGTCAGCGCGGTGATCCGCCCAGACGGGCGGCGGATGACGATCGAACGTGACCCGCTCGGGCTGCCGGTGACGGTCACCGACGCGGACGGTGCGGTTCGCCGCTACACCTACGACGCCCGAGGAGCACTGACCAGCGCCACCGATCCGCTCGGCGCCGTCACGTCCTACGAGTACGACGTCCGGGGCCGCCTGCGGGCCTGGACGGACCCGCTGGGCGGGCGGTACGAGCTGCGCTACGACCAGGTCGGACGGCAGATCGGGATGACGGACCCGCTGGGGCGGCCCACGACCGTCACCCGCGACCGTAACGGTGCCGTTGACACCCTCCGGTACGCGGACGGCACCGGGCTGCGGTGGTGGCGCGACCCCGGCGGACGGCTGATCGGACGGGGCCTGCCCGGCAGCGAGCAGCCACAGGTGCGGTATAGCTACGACCCGGCTGGTCGGCTCACCAGAGCTGACCCGGCCAGCCCNGCTCCCGATCGGCCGGAGCTGGGCGGCGCGGTCGCCTTGGAATACGACAAGCTGGGCCGCCTCGTTGCCCGCACGACCGCGGCGGGACGACTCGCCTGGGGCTACGACGCCGACGGCCAGGTTGTCTCCGTGGGCCGCGCTGGCTCGGCGCCACTACGCTACGACTACGACGCCGATGGTCACCTGCGGTCGGTCGAGCATCCCGCGCTCGGCCGCCGCCTCCTCGACCGCGACGCCGACGGCCGCCCAGTCATCCCCGGCCGCACCGTGCATCGCGACTCCGCCGGGCGAATTGTCCAGATCGACCACGACGACACCCGGCTGCGGTTCAGCTACGACCCGGCCGGCCGCCGGATCACGGCCGACGGACCAGCCGGCACCGTCCGCTACCACTGGGACCCGGCAGGCCGGCTCGCCGACATCCACCACAGCCCGACCGGCGAGACCAGCGCGCCTGGCCGCACGACGAGGCTCGCCGTGGACGCGCTCGGTGCCCCGCTTCAGATCAACGGTGTGCCCGTGCTCTGGGACCCGGTCACCTGGCCCGGGCAGGTTCACCAGCTCGGCACGGCGACCTACGCCCGCGCCGGATCGGCCATCGGTGTCATCGACGGCGAGCTTCCAGAGGGCCGACCAGGTCAGGCCGGGCAGAGCCGCTGGATCGACTCCGACTGGCAGGGCTCGCCCGGCAGCTACGACCCCTGGGGCCTGCCCATCCCGAGCAGCTCCAACAGCCCGACAGGCAGTCCGGACGAGCCGGTCACCGGGCTCGGCTACCACGGCGAACTCGCCGTCGACGGCCTGCTCTGGCAACGCGCACGCGTCCTCGACCCGGCGACCCGGTCGTTCCTGTCACCCGACCCACTCGACCACCTACCCGGCATGCCCGCAGCGGCAAATCCCTACCACTACGCCTGGAACGACCCGGTCGGCCTGCTCGACCCCACCGGACTACGCCCGCTGAGCGACGACGAATACAACACCTACCGGACCCAGGCCGCCAAAGGCATGTTCGACAAGGCCTGGGACAACATCGGACACGACCCCTGGGGGAGCCTCGCCGCCGCCGTCATCGGCGCCGGCGTCGGCCTGATGTTCGTCCCCGGCGGCCAGGTGATCGGCACCGGGATTCTTATCGGCGCCGGANCCTCCGCCGGCATCGGCCTTGTCACCGGCCACGTCAGCCCCCGATCGATCGCCGTCTCCGGCATGCTCGGCGGCGCGACCGGCGGCATCGGCGATGCCCTCGGCGGCGCCACCGCCGCGGGAGCCGACATCGTCGGCGCCGACGCCACCGCCGTGGAGGATGCAGGGGCGGCGTTCAAGACCGTCTTCCGGTTCCACGACGCGAGCGATCCGACCTCGCTGGTGTCCCGGCTGGAATCCGCGGCGCCGGATGTGCAGGCAAAGGTAATGTCGCAGCTGGAGTCCCCGGCTGAGGTGGCCAGACTTGCCGAAGCTCATATGCAGGGTTTCGTTGAGAACAGCCCCTTCGTCAGCGTGACCGACAGCCCGGAGGCCGCGGCGGCTACAACCGATTGGTGGCTGCAAGGGATCGTGAAGAATGCGCCTCATCTCAGCGAGTTCAGCGTTCCGGCCAGCCGGCTCGTCGCACCGTCGAACGCTCTGTCCATCTCCGAAGGGGAGTACCTCTTTCAAGGGGACGATCTAATCAAATATCTTGTGGAAACTCGCGCAAATCCGTTCAGAGGAGGGTGGCGAATGCTGTCTCCCAAGGAGTACCCGGATGTCCTCGTTACCGTCGCCCACCCCTGGGGAAACCTGGAGGTGCCTTTGGAAGCCTGGATACAGACTGGCCCGGGGCCGCGACCCTATGTCGGCATCGTCGCGGCGAGGCGATCATCGACCGGGTGCGAGGTGCCGCTGGCTGAGATCCCGCACGAGTACCACAACAGCCCGGAGACCCGCAGCCTTCAACGGCAAGGCCTACTTCCGTGCCCGTGGGGGCCGCCGCCCAAGTCAGAGCCCTAGCCCAGATCTTTCACGTATCGGTTGGGTGTGGTCGCCCGCCCGCGCCGATGGCGTCTCGGATGCGTAGGAGCAGCATGGGACCGGCGCGATCATATGGTGATCATCAGGGTGTGGATAGTCACTGAGAGGTGCGAGGTGCGGGGCTGGTCGGTGGATATCGGGGCGAACGCGACCGTGCGGAAGCTGAGCCTTCGCCTGTTCGGACCGCCCGGCGACCGCGGGCTGGCGGTGGATAAGGAGCACTGNCTGGACGTGGAGCTGGCGGGAGTCGGCGCTGCCGGCTATGGAATCTACGAGGGTGTGCGATGAGCCGACTTGCGCGATGCCTGTTCCTGTCGAAGGGCACCATCAGCAAGGATGATGCCAGGGAGATCGCGCGAGCCGAGTGCGCCTTGCGCGGCCTTACCTGGGAGGAGCCCGTGAATGTGCGTCGCGACTTCGGGGACTGGGAAGTATGGACTAACGCCAATTACCGCGGCGGAAACATTCGGGTGATCGTTGGCGGAGGCAGCGGGGCCGTCGGGGGTGTCTTCGGGCCAATGCCACGATGATGATCAAAATCTCGTCGACACTCGCGCAAATTCGTTCGGCGACGGGTGACCTTTCGCCGAGACATTGTTCGGATCCGGGCCGTCGGCTGGCGGAGCGGGATCTGGCTCCGCGAAGGCCGGGGAGAAAGGAAGACCGTTGTGGCCACCAGCTCCGCGGATCCTGAGGACCTGGGCACCTACGTCACGGACGCCACCGCGGCCCGCACGACGCTGGCGGCGGCGGCGAGCGGTGTGCGGGCCTATTACGACGACGTGGTCGCCCGGTTCGGGGCGCAGTACAGTCTTTCGCATCCGGATCTGTGGGCGAAATTAGGTTCGCACCTGAGCGACGCCGAGGAGCGGGACCGTTTCGTCGCCACGGTGAAGGACGCGTTCGTCGCCGCGGACAGTGGCTCCGCGGGCACGGCCNCCGGCCCGGTCACGGTCGACGACGGCCGGATCGCTGCCGGTNTGAAGGCAGCCGGCATCGGCTCACTTCCGACGGCCACTCTCACCGTCGACGACCCGAAGCTGCTGGGCCACCCGCCGGACAGCGGCTTCGCGGCAGACCCGGTGTGCACCGCGAACGGCAACCTCGTCGAGCAGGAACTCGACCTTCCGCTGCCCGGCCGGGCGGCGCCGGCCGGCTGGCGGCGGACCTACAACTCCCGCGCTCATGAGCGGCTCGGCGCGCACGGGCGCGGGTGGTCCAGTTGGGCCGACACCGCCCTGGACCTCGGTGACGAGCGGGTCGAGGGCGCCAAGCGGGTCGAGGGCGCCGAGCGGGTCGAGGGCGCCGAGCGGGTCGAGGGCGCCGAGCAGATCGAGTGGCGCGCCCCGGACGGCGCGTGCTGTCTGCTGGCGCGCCCCGGCGTGGACCGGCCGACCGAGCTGCCGCTGCTGGGCGCGACCCTGCACGCCGACGGCGCGGGCTTCCGCTTCACCCGCGGGCCGGGGGAGACCTGGTGGTACGACGAGGCCGGTCGGCCGGTGCGGGTGCGCGTCGACCGGACGGAACTGCTGCTCGCCTGGTCGGGCGGCCGGCTGAGGCGGCTGTCGCATCCCCGTTCGGGCCGGTTCGTCGAGCTGGTATGGGACGACGAGCGTGTCCTGGTCACGGCGGTGCGGGCCAGCGACGGCCGGGAGGTGCGCTACTCCTACGACGAGTACGCCAACCTGGTCGCCGTCGACGGCGGCCCCCAGGGCTCCCGCCGCCTCCGGTACGCCGGGGCGACCGCCGGCCTGCTGACCGAGCTCGTCGACGCCGACGGCGTGACGCTGGCCCGCACCACCTACGACGAGGCCGGCCGGGTCCTGACCCAGCTCAGCCCCGAGGGCCGTCTCGTCCAGTTCGCCTACCGGGAGGGCCACCGCACTCTGGTCACCGACGCGGCGGGCGGTGCCATCAACGAGTACCGCCACGACTCGGCCGGCCGGCTGGTCGGCGTCGTGGACGACGCGGACCGTCCCCTCTACCGGGTGTTCGACGACGCCGGCCGGCTGCGCGGCATCGAGGAACGCTCCGGCGCGCGCTGGACGATGGACTACGACGACGAGGGCAACCTCGTCCACCGCGCCGGCCCGTGCGGCATCACCGAGCGCTGGTCATGGGACACCCTCGGCCGCCTGACCAGCTACACCGACCCACGCGGCCACCTCACCCGATGGGTCTACGCCGGCACCGCGCGCACCCCGGTGGAGATCGTCGACGCGGCCGGCGCGCTGATCCGGATCACCGTGAACGACGACGACCTGCCCACCTGCGTCGTCGATCCGGACGGCGTCACGACGAGGTTCCGCTGGGACGACGACGCCCAGCTCATCGACGTGCGGGTCGCCGGCGGCGGGCGGACCAGGCTGCGCTACGACGCGGCCGGCCGGCTGGTGGGGATCACCGGGCCGGTGGGGCAGACCCGGGTATGGGAGAACGACGCCGCCGGGCGGGTGACGCGCGAGCAGGGCCCGGACGGGGCAGGCAGCGAGTACCACTACACCGCCGCGGGCCGTCCCGACGGCTACGTCGACCCGGCCGGCGGGCGATGGGGTTCGACGTATGGCCCGCACGGGCGGGTCGAGCAGGTCACCGACCCGTTGGGCTCGACGCTCGGCTTCGAGTACGACCTGTTCGGCAACACCGCGCTGATCGTCGCCCCCGACGGCCAGAAGTTCCACTTCGACCACGACGGCCTCGGCCGGCTGGTGGCCCTGAGCGATCCCGCCGGCGCGACGTTCCGCCGTGGCTACGACCCGGACGGCCGCCCGACCGTCGAGTCCGACGCCGAGGGCCACGAGTGGCGGACCGAGTACGACGAGGCCGGCCGCCCGGTGCGCCGCACCAGCCCGGACGGGCGGGTCTGGCAGCGCGCGTACGACCCGGCCGGCGCCGTCATCGCCGAAACGGACCCGGCGGGCGCCGTCACCCGCTACGAGCACGACCCGCGCGGACGGGTGGTGGCCGTCACCGACCCGCTGGGCGGGCGGCGCACGCTCGAGTGGACTCCCGGCGGGCGCCTCGCCGCCGTCACCACGCCCCTTGGCCGGCGCGAGACCTACGGCTACGACCGGGTCGGCCGCTGGGTGCAGACCACCTCCCCGTCCGGGGCGCGCACCCTGTACCGCCGCGACGCCGCGGGCAGGCTGACCGCACTCGTCACCCCCGCCGGCCGCGAGACGACCTGGGAGTACGACGCGTACGGCCGCGTCGTCGCGGTCACCCGCCCGGGCGAGCGGCGCACGACGATCGAGCACAACCCGCTCGGTCTGCCCGTGGTCGTCACCGACGGCACCGGCGCCTCCCGCCGCTACACCTACGACGCCCGCGGCGCCCTGACCAGCGCCACCGACCCGCTCGGCGCCGTCACCCGCTACGAGTACAACGCCCGCGGCCAGCTCTCCGCCTGGACGGATCCGCTGGGCGGCCGCCACGAACTGCGCCACGACCAGGTCGGCCGACTGACCGCCACGACCGACCCCCTCGGCCGCACCACCACCGTCACCCGGGCCAGCGACGGCGCGGTCCAGGCCTGGCGTGGTGCGAACGGCGTCGGCCAACGGTGGTGGCGGGACGCGGCCGGCCGACTGGTGGGCGAAGGTCTCCTCGACGATGCCGAGCCCCGGACTCGTTTCGACCACGATGCCGCCGGTCGCCTGATCAGTGCCACGGCACAGGCTGATGCGACGGGACCCGACCGGGGCGTCTCCCTGACCTACGACGCGGCCGGTCGGCTGGTCTCCCGCACCACCGCGGCGGGCCGGCTCACCTGGGAGTACGACGCGGACGACCGCTGCGTCCGGCTGGGCCAGGCAGGCTCGCCGCCGGTGCGCCACGACTACGACGACGACGGCTACCTGCGCTCCGTCGAGCACCCGATACTCGGCGTGNGGCGGATCGACCGGGACGCCGACGGGCGGATCAGCGCACCGGGCAGAACGGTGGAACGCGACGCCGTAGGTCGGATCACCCGGGTCGTCGACGGCGGCCGCGAGCTGCGCTTCGGTTACGACGCCGCCGGCCAATTGGTCACCGCCGAGGGGCCGTGGGGGACCCAGACCCTGACCTGGGATCTGGGCGGACGCCTCGTCGCCGAGGACCGCGGCGACCCGGCCGGCGTCCTGCGTTCCACCTATGATGCCGCCGGCCAGCTCGTCGAACGCCGCCTCGGGGCGGCCGGGCCGACCCGCTACCGGTACGACACGGCCGGCCGCCGCGTGGCGAAGGACGGGCCGACCGGTAGCACCAGGTACGGCTGGGACGCCCTGGGCCGGCTCACCGAGGTCAGCCGCATCCCGTCCCGCGCCGTCGGCGGCGACGCGCCGGAGGAGCGGACGACTCGCCTGGTCACCGATGCACTCGGTGAGCTGCTGCAGATCGACGGCACCGCGGTCCGCTGGGACCCGGTGACCTGGCCGGGGCAGGTCCAGGGCCTCGGCGACACCACCTACGTCCGCGCCGAGTCGGCCCTCGGTGTGATCGGCCCCACGACGCCGGATGCCCGCGCGGACGGGCAGGGAGAGGACGCGGGGCGTGGGCGCTGGCATGACACCGACTGGCAGGGCTCGTTCGGCGGCCATGACCCGTGGGGAGGGCGGTTCCCCACCCGCGACGCCGGAGAGGCTGCTCGCGGCTCGTCCCCGGATGCCAGGGTCTCGGTTGGGCTCGGCTACCGTGGCGAACTCGCCTTCAACGGCCTGCTCTGGCAGCGCGCCCGGGTTCTCGACCCCCAGGCGCGTTCCTTCCTGTCCCCGGATCCGCTCGAGCACGTTCCCGGCATGCCGGGTGCGGCGAACCCCTACCACGAGGCGTGGAACAACCCGGTCGGAATGCTGGACCCGACCGGGTTGCGTCCACTGAGCGACGACGCGTACGAGGATTATCGGTCGCAGTCCGCCAGGAACATGTTCGGCAAGGCCTGGCACAACATCCAGAAGGACCCGTGGGGAAGCCTGGCCGCCGCCGCGGTCATCACCGCTGGAGTCGGGCTGATGTTCGTGCCGGGAGGGCAGGCGATCGGTGCCGGCATCCTCATCGGCGCCGGGAGCTCCGCCGGCCTGGGTCTCGTCACCGGCAACTTCGATCCCACGGCTGTCGCGCTTTCCGGTATCGCCGGGGGTGTCGGCGGCGGTGTCGGCGCCGCCACCGGAAAACTCGTCACGGGGGAGGGCTATCTGGTCGCGGCCGGATCGGGCGCAATCTCTGGGGCTGCCGGGGATGTCACCGAACAGCAGGTAGCCCACCCGGGGCATCTTGATCTCGGCGAGGTCGCATTCGGCCTGGCGACTGGTGGGCTCGGCGGAGCGGGTAGCCGCATGCTGTTCCGGCCGACTCTCAAGCCGGCCGACGTGCGGTTCAGCCAGGGGTCGGTCGGCAGGAGAGTCCCGCAGTACGTCGCCAGCATGCGGGCGAACGGTTGGGCTGGCGACCGGATCGACGTCGTGCGGATGCCCGACGGCGGACTGACGAGTGTCGACAACCGGCGGGTGCTCGCGGCAAAGATCACGAACACCCGGATCCAGGCGAACATCCACCGGTACAGCGACCCCATACCATCCGATTTCGCCGGCCGGTTCAGAGACACGAAGAAGATTTCGCCCGACACCTGGGGGGAGGCGGTGGAGAACCNATTGCGAGGGCAGAAGGCAATCTATCGTCAGACATATCCGATGGGATCGCCCATAACCAGCTGGAATGGAGGGTGGGATGAGTAACTTGATATCCACCGTCGATCTTNCTCGGGACTTCACCTATCCACCGGAATTTCTCNGAGTGGTGGAGCTCGGACTGACCAACCTCGAACCCTGGTGGATCATGGATGGGGAAATTCTGTTCCGCCGACACCTAGGCCTGCGCAGCCGCTACCCCGCCGACTGCTTTGTACCGTTCGCGGAGCGGCAGGACAACGATGACGTCGCCTGTTGGGATCTGGACTCCGGCGGTATCACCGTCGTACACGACTTCGCCAGCCCTGGATACCACCGGGAAAATGCCTTCGTCAATTTCTACGCCTGGTTCCGGCGGGCTGTCGAGGATTTTATTGAATGGGGAGAATAGCGTTCGACGCGTAGCGGCGGAGACGCGCGGAGGCCACAGCCAAGACTTGTGCCACGGGCAGCCTGCGGCAGGGCCTTGAATTCCCGATCGCCGATGGCTANGTGAAGGTCACTGGCTGGGTGCGGAGCGGTCGGGGGTCGGCGCTGCTGGTTACGGAATCTATGAGGATGAGCGATGAGCCGACTTGCGCGATGCCTGTTCCTGTCGAAGAGCCACATCAGCGGGGAGGATGCCAGGGAAATCGCGCGCGGAGTGCGCCAGGCGAGGACTCCCGTNGTGGGAGCCGGTGATGGTGCGCCGCGACTTCGGGGACTGGGAAGTTCAGAACTTGGCCACCGTCGCGGAGGGCGCTGATGTTGTCTCTCGAGGAGTACCCGGATGTCCTGGTTACCGTCGCCCACCCTTGGGGCAACGTGGAGGTTCCTGTGGATGCCTGGATACAGACTGGCCCGGGGCCGCGGCCCTACGTCGGCATCGCCGCGGCGAGGCGGTCATCGACTGGACGCGAGGTGCCGCTAACGGAGATCCCACTCGAGTATCACAACAGCTCGGAGAACCCGCAGCCTTCAACGGCACGGCCTACTTCCGTGTCCATGGTGGCCGCCGCCCGAGTCGGAGCCTAGAAATTTCACCGACCTGGGATGATGTCGTCCGGCTCGCCTCATTGACAGGAAAGTGGTGCAGATCGTCGTGGTGGATTTCGTCCCTTCAGCCGGCCTGGTCACCTTCAGGTACGGTGGCGGCCCGTTGGTCGGACGGTGGCGTGGTAACGAGGCTCCCCGGCCCGAGNCCGTCTATGCCGAGCTCATGACACTTCCGACCGGTCCTGCGGGGCGCAGTCCGCGGTCTCGGACCTCATGATCGTCAGGGTGCGCGCGGTCGCCGGGGGCGGCGGGGTGCGGGACTGGTCGGTGGAGGTCGGGGCGGACGCGACTGTGCGGGAGCTGGGTCTTCGCCTGTTTGGCCCGGCGGGCGAGTTCGGTCTTGTGGTGGAGGGGGAGTCGTTCGAGCCTGAGGTGCCGGTGGCGATCTGCGGCATCGTCGACGGCGTCGAGGTGGCCCCGGCCGAATCCGTGGACGGGTATTGGTCCGGGTCTGGCGGTGGGCTCACCGCGCCGGGACCGTCGGCTTGGCGGGGAGACGACACCTCGCAGGGAGACAACGCCGATGCCTGGTGGGAGCCCGTGGCTGCGCCGGAACCCAGCGGCTTCGAGGCGGTCGCGTCGGATACGGAGGCGGACTGGTGGGCCCCGGCCCACCACGCCGAACTGTCTGACGTACTGCCCTGGTCGTCGGCGGGGTCGCAGCCCGGCGGGTGGGAGCTGGTGGTCGTCGCTGGCCCGGGTGCTGGGTGGCGGCTGCCCGTGCCGGTGGGGCAGGCGGTCTCGCTGCTCGTCGACCCGTTCGACGGGCCGCTGCTCGAACGCGGCGGCGTTGAGGAGGCGGTGGCCGAGTTCACCGTGGCCGACGACGCGGTCACCTGCCGGTGGGCGGCGGCCGAGTTCACCGTGGACGGCGAGGCTCCCGCGGACGATCAGGTCCTGCGCCCCNCCGCGGTGCTCACCGTCGGGCGCAGCACCGCACGCCTGGCCCGCGCGGGCGGCGGGCTGGCCCGACCGGGCCAGGCACTGGGCGTGCCGGCCGAGCATCGCCCGACCGTGCCGTTCCACCGCACCGCCCGTCCGGTGCCACCGCCGGCGCCGGACGGGGTCACGCTGCCGCCGACGCCCCGGGAGCCGGGCCGGGCGAACCCGTTCAACTGGGCCTCCCTCGGCGCTCCGCTGGTCCTCGCCGGCCTTCTGTTCACGATGACCAGGCAGCTCACGTACGCGCTCCTCTCCGCGATGGGCGCGATCATCGTGGTGTTCTCGTTCGTGGAGAGCCGGCTGCGCCGCCGCCGGGAGGTGCGCCGCGGCGCCGCCGAGCGGGCGGCGGAACTCGCCGCGTTCGACACCAGGCTGGCCGAGGCCAGGCGCCAGGAGCTGCGGCGCCGCTGGGACGTCACGCCGACGGCGGCCGACTGGGTGCGCGCCGCCGACCAGCTGGGCGCCACCCTGTGGGAACGCGGTCCGACCGACCGCGACTTCCTGGACGTCTTCGTCGCCGTCGGGCACCTGCAGTGGCGTCCGGCGGTCGAGCGGGTGGACCAGGCCGGCGCCGAGGTCAGGGAACGGGTGGCCCGTTCGGGGGGTCTCTCACCCGTCCCGCTCACCCTCAGTCTGGACCGCGGCGAGCTCGTGACGCTGCGCGGCCCGCGGCCGGAGGTGCTGGGCCTGGTCCGTGCGGCGATCTGTCAGGCGTGCTGCGCGCAGGGGCCCGCCCATCTGCGGATCGGCCTGCTGGTCGAGGACACCGCCGACTGGGAGTGGCTCAAGTGGCTCCCGCACCTGCGGGACGAGGCCAGCGGGGAACTGCGGGTGCGGCGCATCGACGCCACCGCAGACCCGCAGCGCGCCGTCGACGAGGCCGCCGCCTGGCTGACAGCCGCGGACGCGTTCGCCGCCGCCGGCGCCGCCGGAGCAGGAGGACCGGGAGGACCAGGCCGGCCGGGCGGATCGGGCCGGCCGGGCGGATCGGGCGGCCTCGGTGGCTCCGGTGGCTTCGGCGGCCGGGGCGCCGGCGGGGGTCCCGCGTTCGGCCTGCCGGCCGCCGCGTCCCCCGAGCGGGTGCAGGCGGTCCGGACCCTGCTGATCGTCGACGGCCCGCGGCTGCGGCCCGGGTCCAGCCTCGCCTTCCGCCGCGCGCTCGCGGCCGACGCGTCGGCGATCGTCGTCGACGGCCCACCCCCCAATCTGACCACCACGCTGGTCGAGTTCGGCCCCGACGGCACGGTCACGCAGGCCGACGCCAGGACCGGCCAAGTCGTCCACGGCGCGAGCCCGGCGGCGCTCGACGCCGACGACGCCGACCGCTGCGCGCGGATGCTCGCGCGGCTCGACGATCCGCTCGTGGCCGAGCGGGACGTGCCGTTGCCCGCCGGGGTGCGGCTGTCCGACCTCGTCCCGTTCGACCTGGCGCAGCCGTCCGACCAGCTTGCCGACGCCATCCGCGGGCACTGGTCGGCCCGCCACGACCCCGGGAGCCTCACGATCGCGGTGGGCGTCGGCGAGGATGGGCCGTTCGAGCTCGACCTCGTCCGCCATGGCCCGCACGGGCTCCTGGGCGGCGCGACGGGATCCGGCAAGAGCGAGCTGCTGAAGACNATCGTGGCCGGGCTCGCCGCGCGGTACTCACCCGACGAGGTGATCATCGGACTGTTCGACTTCAAGGGCGGCACGTCCCTGCAGGAGCTCACCCGGCTGCCGCACTGCGTCGGCCTGGTCAGCGACACCGACCTGCACGAGGCCGAGCGGGCGCTGCGCTACCTGCGCACCGAGCTGCTGCGCCGCGAACGGCTGCTGTTCGCCCGCGGCGCGACGAAGATCGAGCAGATCGCCGGTGAGCTGCCCCGACTGATCGTCATCATCGACGAGTTCCAGATCCTCGCCGATGAGCTCCCCGACGAGCTGCAGACCGTCATCGACCTGACGAAGCGGGGCCGCTCCCTGGGCGTGCACCTGCTGTTCGCCACGCAGAGCCCCGCCTCGGTGCGCAACTACGACGAGATCAAGCGCAACACCCAGCTGCGGATGACCCTCAAGCTCCTCGACGTCGAGGACTCGGTGCGCCTCATCGACCTGCCGGACGCCGCCCGGTTCACCGTGCCCGGCCGCGGGCTGGCCCGGGTCGACAACCAGGTGCTCGCCTTCCAGGCCGGCTACCCGTCCGGCCCAGTCGAAGCGTCCGCGGACGACGCGATCCGCCTCGAACCGTTCACGCTGCTCCCCGCCGCCGCCCCCGACGACGACAGGTGGACCGTCACGCCCAGTGCGGTCGCCACCGCCGCCTCGGCCGTCCCACCCGGCGCGGCCGTCGTCGCCACCGCGGACGTCGTGGGCGCCGCAGGCGTCGTCACGTCCATGTCCGGCGGCGCGAACCTGGCGGGCATCGCAGCCCTGGACGAGCCCTGGTGGCAGGTGGACGACCTGCCGAACGGCACGGGTGTCGAGGACGACGAGAGTGTCGAGGCCGGGGAGCGGACCGAGCTGGGCGCGTTGATCGCCGGAGTCCGGCGTGCCTACCGGTCGGCGCTGGGCAGGCGCCAGCTGCGGCCCGTCGCGGACGTCTGGCCGCCGGCACTGCCCGTGTCGCTGGCACCGGGCGAGGTCGTGGCCCAGGCCCGGGCGGGGGAGGTGATCCCCGGGCGTCCCGCCGGGCTCGCGGCGTACTTCGGCCGCGCGGACCGTCCGGACGAGTCCGAGCACGCCCGCCAGCCCGCGGTCGCCTGGCATCTCGACGCCGGCAACCTGCTCGTCTTCGGCGCTCCGGGCGCCGGCGCCACCACCGCGCTGACCGTGCTCGCCACGAGTCTCACCGCCTCGCTGTCCCCGGCCGAGCTGCACCTGTACGCACTCGACTTCGCCGGAGGCGACCTGCAGGGGCTCGCCGCGCTGCCGCACTGCGCCGGCAACGTCATCCTCGGTGACGAGCGGGAGCGGCAGGTGAACCTGCTGGCCTACCTGCGGGCCCGGATCGCCCGGCTGGGGGCGCTGGACGCGGCGGCCCGAGCGGCCGAGGCCCAGTCGATCCTGCTGATCGACAACCTGGCCGGCTTCATGAACGCGTACGAGGCCGTCAGCTCCAAACAGGGGATCGCGGTGCTGGAGGACTTCGCCGCGGTGATCGGCGCGGGGCCCGCGTCGAAGGTGGCCGTCGCCGCGTCCGTCGTCGGCACCCGGGTGCGCAACGAGGTCGCCGCCCGCGCGCCGCAGCGGCTCATCCTGCGCCTACCGGACCGCAACGCCTACACCGACCTCACCGTCGAACGACGCTCGATCCCACGCGGTGTGCCCGGCCGGGGCCTGTGGACCACCGGCAACGACCTGCTGATGGAGGTCCAGGTCGCCACCCCCGACGCCGTCTCCCCGACCGGGGCCACGCGCGAGTCCACGCCCGCAGCGTTGCCCACCGATGTGCCCGCAGCCCTGCTCGGCGGCGCCGACGGGCCTGGCCGGTCGTCGCGGTGGGCCTGGGCGGACGGCGCCCGCGCCGCGTCCCTACCCAGACGCATCCGGGCCCTGCCGGCGACGATCGAGCCGGACGAGCTCACCGCGGACGGGGGCGCCCGCCTGGACGACGACGTGCTGGTGATCCCGGTGGGCCTCGCCACCCAGGACGGCGCGGTCGTGCAGGTGTGCCTTGACCTGGCGGAAGGCAGCCCGGCCCTGGTGTACGGGCCACCTCGCTGCGGCAAGAGCACGCTGCTGCGCCGACTCGCGGAGCTCACTCGGGCGAGCCTGGGTGACGCCGTGGCGATCTACGCGGCAGCCCCCGCCGACTCGCCGCTCGCGGGCTGCCCGGCCGCGGACCGGGTGCGTGAGCTCGACACGGCGGTGACCCTCGCCCAGCGGGCCGCGGGCGAGCAGCGCCCCGCCCTGCTGCTCATCGACGACGTGACCCGGCTCGGCGACAGCCTGAACGCCTTCCTGCAGGAGCGTCACCCCCGCGTCCGCCTGGTTGCGACGGCCCGCGTCGGCGAGCTGCGCACGGCCGACTACACCTCGACCGCGAGCCGGCTCAAGTCGGCGCCGACCCGCCTCGTGCTCGAACCGGAACCCGGCGAGTCCGACCCCATCAGCGGCCGGTACCTCACCTACCCGCCGAGCGGACCAGGCCGCGGCCGAGGCTTCCTGCTCTCCGCAAGCGGCACCCGATTCGTCCAGACCTGAACCAGCACCCCGATGCACATGGAATGGGGTGTTCCGGTGGTGGCAGGCCGACCATCCTGGAAGGGCCCAACGGTAAGCGGCGGGCGGAGGGAAGAACGAGATGGCGGCCGTCCTTCCCCAGGGTGACGCGCTGGCGATCCGGGAGATCCTGGCGCTGTTCGCGCATGTCTTCGACAACAACGATGTGGCGGGGCTGGGGCTCGCGTGCACGTCCGACGTCCGGGTCGACATCGGGCCGGGCCCGAGCCGGACCTACCACGGGCTCGGGGAGTTCGCCGACTACGTCCGCTCCAGGAGCGCGGCGGCGCCCGACCATCACACTGTCCACACCTCCCTGCTCCTCCAGGAGGACGGGAGCGTGCGGGCCTGAAGTCGCTACCTCGGGATTGACCTGGAGGGCCGGCTGACCAGCGGCGAGTTCTTCGACGCCTGGCGTCCACGGGTCGGTGACCTGGGCGTCCCCCGCGGTGACGCGCCGGTCAGGCCCTGACCGGCGAGGTCCGCCAGGACGGCGGCGGATGTCCGATAATCAACGCCGTTGACGTGATTCCACG
This sequence comes from Frankia sp. CpI1-P, assembly GCF_001421075.1. Lineage (NCBI taxonomy): Bacteria > Bacillati > Actinomycetota > Actinomycetes > Frankiales > Frankiaceae > Frankia > Frankia sp. CpI1-P. The sequence goes on from NZ_LJJX01000006.1 coordinate 190,337, forward strand.
ATCGCGATCATGAGAATCGACTGGACGTGAAGCGATACCGCTGCGGCGAGCGATTGCCCGGCGGCCTACCCGGGCACGCAGAGGAAGGCGGCCGGCGCGGTCCGCGCACCCCAAGCGGTTGCGCACCCGCGTCCTGCCGCCGCCCGACCGCTACCGCCTTGTGCGGCCTCCGGAGGTGGAACGTGCCCGCAGCATGGTCGTTGCCGGCGTCCCTGCGTCGATTCCTGCCCGCCGACAGGGCAGCCGATCGCCCGGCACCCGCGTCCGCCGCCGGGTCCGGGGCGGCAGCGTCCCGCGTGGTCGTGGTGGGCAGCGGATTCGCCGGCCTGCGGCTGCTGCGGCGGCTGGAGGGTCTGCTGCCGGCGTCGGCGGCGGANCTCACCGTCGTCTCGCCGGTGGACCATCTGCTCTACACCTCCCTGATGCCGCAGGTCTGCGCGAGCTCGGTGGAGCCGCGGCACCTGGCGGTGGCCACCCGGGGGGCGCTGCGCCGCACCGTGCTGCGCCTGGGCCATGCGGTGGCGGTCGACACCCGGGCCCGCACGGTGACCGTGCTCGGCAGCGACGGCACGGTCGACGAGCTGGGCTGGGATCGGCTTGTGCTGGCCCCCGGGTCCGTCACGCGGACCTTCGACATCCCCGGCGTGCGCGAGCACGCGATCGGCCTGAAGAACCTCGCCGAGGCCGTCCACCTGCGCGACCATGTGCTGCGGCAGTTCGAGCGGGCGGATGCCACCACCACCGACGACGCTCGCCGGCGCGCCCTGTGCACCTTCGTGATCGTCGGCGGCGGGTACACGGGCACGGAGCTCGCCGCGCAGATGACCCGTTTCAGCCGGCGCGCGGTGGCGAACTACCCGCGGGTGCGGGCCGAGGAGGTCCGCTGGGTGCTCGTCGACCACGCGCCGAGCCTGCTGCACGAACTGGCGCCGACGCTCGGCCGCCGGGCCGCCGACGTGCTGACCGCCCGCGGCGTCGAGCTGCGGCTGCGGACGGCGGTGCACGAGGTCACCGAGCGCACCGTCCGGTTGGGCCAGGCGGAGGCCCCCGACCAGCACGAGACGATCGACACCCACACCGTGGTCTGGTGCGCGGGGGTGTCCCCGAGCCCGCTCGTGGCCAAGCTGGGCCTGCCCACCACGCACGGGCGCCTCGTCGTCGACGACTGCTTCCGCGTCCCCGAGGTGGATGGCCTGTTCGCGCTGGGCGACGCCGCCGCCGTGCCGGACGTGACCCGCTCGGGCGCCCTCGCCAGTCAGACCGCCCAGCACGCCGTGCGCCAGGCCGGGGCCGCCGCCCGCAACGTGGCGGCGTCCCTCGGGTACGGCACCGCCCGGCCGTACCGGCACCACGATCTCGGGTTCGTGGTCGATCTAGGCGGCCGGGACGCGGTGGCCAACCCGCTGGGGGTCACCCTGCACGGACTGCCCGCGGCCGTGGTCACCCGGGCGTACCACGCGTACGCGTTGAACAACGGGTCCAATCGGGTCAGGGTGGTCACGGACTGGGCGCTGGACCTGGTCATCCCGCACCAGATCGTGCAGCTCGGCTTCGCTGACGGGCGGCCACCCACGATCGACGCCACCGAGCAGACCGGCATCTACCCGGCCGCGGCGTCGGGACCGGCGAGCGTCGACGTTGCCCCGAGCGACTCCCCGGCGCATCCGGGCCGTGCGGTGGGCGGCGTCGCGGGACGATGAACCGGGCCGGTGTTCCGCGCCCCCTTCCCCCGGCAGCCGGCCCGATCGGATCAGGCCCGGCAGCCGGTCCGAGCGGATCAGGCCCGGCCCCCGGCCCGATCGGGTCAGGCGGTCCCGCCGCCGCCGGCTGCCACCCCGCCCACCGGGACAGCGGTCGGGCTCGTGACGAGCCGGCCGCAGGCGGCCGAGTTGGAGACCTCCTCGGGCAGCTCGGGCTTCACGTCGCTGCGGGCCGCCCCGTCGTAGCGGCCGCTGTGGTTCGCGTCGACACCGTGCTGCTCGATCACGCCCTCGCCGCCGCGCAGCTCCGCGGCGACCGTCGGGGAGACGGTGATGGTGCGCTCGTAGCCGGCGTCGCCGACGGGGAAGCGGTCCAGCGCGTAGGAGCTGTCCGGGCCGGTGTCGCCGGTCGTGGTGAGCGACACCGCGATGGCACCGATCGACTTCTTCGCGTCGCCCGAACGGACCTGGCCCCTCGCGCCGGTGCCCGTCGCGTCCGGGGCGGGGCAGGAATGGCTGCCGCCGATGTGGATGTGCTGGGGGTGCGGCAGTCCCGGAGCCAAGCCGTGGGTGACGATCCGGATGCTCAGCAGGTTCCCCCGCAGGGTCGCGGTGGCTGTGCCGCTCGCGCCGGATCGGTTCACCGGTCCGAGGTCGGCGATCAGGTAGGTCGGCCCGTCGGCGGGCGTGTCACCTCGTCCGTGCGGCGTCGAGGCCGCGTCGGCGGGCGGCACGAGCGGGTGGCCGGTGTCCNCACCGATGCTGTCCGCACCGATGCTGTCTGCGCCGACCGGGGCTGCCCCATCCGGGCCGGATACTGCCAGGACCGGGAGGACGGCGAGGGGAAGCAGGCCCACGCCGATTCCCGGGATGATCCCCCTGAGACCTCGTCGCATCCNCGGACTCCTTTCGGGCGGTGGACCGTGGCTGCATCGTGATCGATCAGGTGCGTAGGGTGGCGGCATCAGCCAAGGCCATGCGCGCCCATCCGTCAACGCGATGATGAGCCGGTGGAGGGAGCCCGCCGCGGCGCCGCCCGGATCGGGGATACGGGTGGACCCGGATCGGGGGATGCGGGTGAAGGCCGGCCGCGCAGCCGGCACATCACCCGATCGGGCCAGCCGCGGCGGCGATGTGGGCGCGTTGCGGTGGGAGGTCCGTTGTCGGCCGGTCGAGACGCTTTACCGGCAGGTCAGCGGGTATGCGGCCCACCCGGACGGGGGATAGCTTCATGACGATGGACGGCCTGGGGAGGCGCGGGATGGCGCTCGGTGGCCGCATCGACCGGGCCCAGCAACGCAACCGTGGGGTCGGCTTCGTCATCGCCGTCATCTACAAGTTCGCCGACGATCAGGGCGGCTACCTCGCCGCCCTGATCACCTTCTACGCCTTCCTGTCGCTGTTCCCGTTGTTGCTGCTGCTCACGACCGGGCTGGGCTTCGTCCTGCACGGCCATCCTGACCTGCAGGAACAAGTCGTGACCTCCACGCTGAGCCAGTTTCCGATCATTGGTGATCAGCTCCGCGACGACGTGCAGGCACTCAAGGGCAGCGGCGTCGCCGTCGCCGTCGGCGTCCTCGGCGCCATCTCCGGCAGCCTCGGCGTCGCCCGGGCGATCGGCAACGCCCTCGACACCGTCTGGGCGGTGCCGCGCCGGGCCCGACCGAACCCGTTCTTCGCCCGGCTGCGCAGCCTCAGCCTCATCGGCCTGCTCGGCCTCGGTGTGCTGATGACGACGGTGCTCTCCAGCGTCACGACCGGGGCCTCGGCGTTCGGCCGGTTGGCCGCCGGGTTCCAGGTGCTCGCGGTCGCGATCTCCACGGCGGGCAACGCCGGCCTGGTCCTCGTCGCCTTCAAGGTCCTGACCGCCCGGTNCGTCCGAGTGCGCGAGATCCTGCCCGGAGCGGTGTTCGCGGCGCTCGGCTGGCAGCTCGTGCAGACCCTGGGCAGCTACTACATCGCCCACCAGCTCAAGGGCTCCACCCAGGTCTACGGGCTGTTCGGGCTCGTTCTCGGGCTGATGACCTGGCTGTACTTCCTCGCCGTCGTCGTGGTTGTCGCCATGGAGATCAACGCGGTGCGGGCGGGCCGACTCTACCCGCGGGCGCTGTTGACCCCGTTCACCGACGACGTCGAGCTGACCGATTCCGACCGGCGGGCCTACACCTCCTACGCCAAGGCGGAGCAGTTCAAGAGCTTCCAGCAGGTGGACGTCACCTTTACCGACCTGCCCGACCAGCAGCGCCCGGCGAGCGACCCGCTGTCGGCGATCCCGGGCGTGGGTCGTGACCCGACCGCCGCCGCGGACCCCGNTCCATCCGTCGAGGGCGTCCCCGATCCGTCCGCCGAGGCCGTCCCCGATCTGTCGGCCGACAGGGTTCCCGGTCCGTCGGCGGATGTGGATCGCGGCCATCTGCCCTAGTGGATCTCGGCCAGGAGTCCGGGCGCCGCCGCGACACCGCCCGGATGGCCCGTCAAGCCGGGGAAGGTGTCGGCCGCGGTCCCGGATCGTCCGGGATCCGGACCGGCGCGAGCAGCACGGCGGTGGGGTCGCCGCCCGGCCCGCCGACCACCGCAGGCCACAGGCCGTCGTTGACGCAGTCCCGTGCGACAGCGGCAGCCCAGGCGGGGGGCGCGCTCAGGGAGACGAACCGGCCCCGGTCGATGCCGAGGATCACGTGTGCCCCGATCAGCGCATGGCGCAATGCCTGCCCGTGAGGGGCCCGGGCGGCCCACCCTACCGGGATCCGTCCGTGGGCCTCGTCGGCGTGGGGCGGCCAGCCTGAGATGTTGACCAGCTCCGCNCGCAGGCGCAGCAGCGGGTGTGGACCGGGATAAAGCCCAGCGCTCAGTCGCAGTTCCGCCCGGGCGAACCAGGTGTCCCAGGTAATCCTGGTCGGCGCCGTCCCACCGTGATCCACGGTCCGGACCTGACGGCCGGACGGCGCACTGAGCCGCACCGTGTGCGCCCCCGACCGGGCCACACCCGGCCCGCCCGCCGCCGCGCCGGCCGGCTCCCAGGGGGCCGGGCGGGGGGCACTGAGATGAGGTAGCCAGCCGCGAGGCCATGTTCCGGTCGACGGAGTCGAGGGATGAGTGATCGGGCCGGGGCCCGCCGCGAGCAGATCCGCGATCGTCACGTCCTCATCGACCTCGTGGGGCAGAAACTCGGCCTGGTCGTCGGGGTCGGCGTCGAAGGCCACCTCCGGCCCGACGCTGGCACCGCCCGATCGGAGGACCTGCTGCTCCCGCGTCGTGATCTGCAGCCAGCGGACCTGCGCGGTCAGCACGGCGTCGGGGCCCGCCTCCAACAGGCACTCCGCGTGGACGTAGGCTCGGTCAGCCGGATGGCGCGCGGCGTAGGCGGCCGGGGTCAGCACCCCGACGAGTCCGCCCGATCCGCCCCGACCGGGCCGCACGCGATGGCCCGGATCGTGCCGGTAGATCGTCGCGTCGGCGATCGCCGCCGCCCGGTCCAGCCGCGCCTGAACCGTCCTCATCGCTGGCCTCCTTCACGCTGGTCAGAGGACGCTGATCGCTTCCCCGGCGTGGACCAGCACCGCGTCGCCCGCCCGGGCTCGGACGAGGGCGAGACCGATCTCCTCGGTGCCGGCCGCTGTCCGGACAAGTGCGACCCCGCCCGGCAGGCACCGGACGATCTCGGCCTCGATCGTCTCCTCCGGTCCGGCGAGCTGCCCCGCCGCGCCACACACCGGCGCCTCGGGGCCCGGATGGGCCGCTGCCTGCGCGGCCTCCCACGTTGACAGCCGCTCGGCTCCCGTACATGCGGCTTCGTCCCCCGCATCGGTGACGCGCGGCGTGCGCCGTTCGGGGGACGCCACGGCGGTACTGGACGCCACGGCGGTACCAGACGCCACGGCGGGACCAGGGGTGTCCCGCCGCCGACGTGGCGGTCTGCTGGCGCGTCTGACCTGCTCGTTCATCGGTCATCACCTCGATACAGGTCTACCCGGCGCAACGGTACGACCCACGCTCTGAGGTCACCAGTCGGCTCGGACGGGTCCGCGGCCGCGCGATCGGGCAGCATGGGAGCGGTGGGAGTAAAGACGACCAACGACGGCGAGGCGTTCGACCGGCTGTGTGCCCTCGTCGCGGCAGGCGGCGTCGCCGTGGTGAGCGGGGCGGGGATCTCGACCGATTCCGGCATCCCCGACTATCGGGGCCCGAACGGGGCACTGCGCCGCCACACCCCGATGACCTACCAGCAGTTCACCAAGGAACCGGGGGCTCGTCACCGCTACTGGGCGCGCAGCCACGCCGGCTGGCGGCAGGTCGCCCGGGCCGAGCCCAACCCGGGCCACCGCGCGGTGGCCCGCCTGGAGCAGGCGGGACTGGTCACCGGCATCATCACCCAGAACGTCGACGAGTTGCACCAGCGCGCCGGCTCCCGCCATGTCATCGATCTGCATGGAAGCCTCTCCCGCGTGGTGTGCGGCGACTGCGGGCAGGTGAGCCCGCGCCTCGACCTCGACGAGCGGCTGACCGCGGCGAACCCGGGCTTCCGCATCTCCGGAGCCCCCACCAATCCGGACGGTGACGTCACCCTCTCGGCGGAGGCGGTCGCCCGCTTCGTCATGGTCGACTGCCGTGGCTGCGGCGGTGAGCGGCTGGAACCGGACGTGGTGTTCTTCGGCGCCACTGTGCCGCGACCCCGCGTGGCGCAGGCATTCGATCTGGTCGAGAGCGCGCGTGCGGTGCTGANCCTGGGATCGTCGCTGACGGTGATGTCCGGCTACCGGTTCGTCCTGCGGGCGGCCGAGCTCGACATCCCGGTCGCGATCGTCAACCAGGGGCCCACCCGTGGGGACAGCCGGGCGACGGTCCGTGTCGACGCCCCCCTCGGGACGCTGCTGCCGCGGCTGGCTGCCGCCGTCACCAGCGGCGAACGAACGCTCGCGCCGTCACGGACCGTGCCGTCCCTGGCCCTGTCGGGGGATTCGCCCGCTGAGCTGTGAGGATGGGGAGATGCGATCGGTCTCCCGCCCCCAGCCCGCGAACCTGGCGTTTCGTCGTGCCACCGACAGCGCCGCCGAGGCGGCGGCGATCGTCGCTCTCGTCGAATCCGCGTACCGGGGGGAGTCCAGCCGGGCGGGGTGGACCACCGAAGCGGACCTGGTCGGGGGCCAGCGCACGGATGTCGAGGAGGTGCGTGCCGCCCTGACCGCCCCACACGGGACAGTCCTGCTCGCGGAGGAGCCCTCGGGTCTCCTCGTGGGCTGCTGCCACGTGGAGCGTCGGATCGAGCCGCGGGCGCATGGCGGAGCTGGTGTGGTCCAGACGGGTGAGTTGGTGGCCCAGCCGGGCGAGGACGAGGGGACCACCGCAGCGGGGATCACCGCGGTGACGGGGGCCTACTTCGGCATGTTCGCCGTCAGCCCCACCCGGCAGGGGGCCGGAGTGGGCGGGGCGCTGCTGCGGCTCGCCGAGCGGCACGCCGTCACCGCGTGGTCGGCGTCGTGGATGGAGATGCAGGTCATCGCCCAGCGGAGCGAACTCATCGGCTGGTACCGCGGCAAGGGATACCTCCCGACCACCGCCACCCGACCGTTTCCGTACGCCGACGAGCGGTTCGGTCGGCCGCTGCGGCCCGACCTCTACTTCATCGTCCTGCGCAAGCCGCTGGCCTGACGTCGCCGATCCGGCGAGCGGGCACGACGTCCGATTCCCGCCAGCATCCGGAGGCGGTCGCGCCGAAAGTGGGGGCATGAGGACGGACGAGGGCCGCTACGAGGCGGTGGCCAGCCGGGATGCCCGATTCGACGGCGCCTTCTACTTCGCCGTGACCACCACGGGCATCTACTGCCGTCCAAGTTGCCCGGCGGTGACGCCGAAGCGGACGAACGTCCGGTTCTTCCCGACGGCCGCGGCGGCGCACGGTGCCGGCTTCCGGGCCTGCCGGCGGTGCCGGCCGGACGCGGTGCCCGGCTCCGCCGAGTGGGACATCCGCGCTGACGTGGTCGGCCGGGCGATGCGCCTGATCGGCGACGGTGTCGTCGATCGGGAAGGCGTGGCCGGCCTCGCCGCGCGGCTGGGCTACAGCGCGCGCCAGCTCCACCGGCACCTGACCGCAGAGGTGGGCGCCGGGCCGCTCGCCCTGGCCCGAGCGCGGCGTGCGCACACCGCGCGGCTGCTGCTGCAGACCACCGCGCTGCCCGCCACCGAGGTGGCCTTCGCCGCCGGCTTCGCGAGCGTTCGTCAGTTCAACGACACCATCCGAACGGTCTATGCCGCGACGCCTCTCGAGCTGCGTGGTCCACGGCCGCCGCGGACCGTCCCGCCCGGCCCGAGCCGCGGCGATGGGGCGGGTCCGGGCGGCCGACCCGACGAGGGTGGCCTCACCCTCCGGTTGGGCTACCGCCGGCCCTACGAGGCGGGTCACCTGTTCGACTACCTCGCCGACCGGGCCCTGCCCGGGGCGGAGGAGGTCGTGGGCGAGCGAGGACGGCGAACCTACCGGCGCACCCTGCGCCTGGCCTGCGGCCACGGCGTGGCGGAGGTGGCCGAACGCCCGGCCGGCGACGACGTCGGCTGGCTGGACTGCCGGTTGATCCTGAGCGACCTGCGGGACCTCGGCAGCGCCGTCAGCCGGCTCCGTCGGCTGTTCGACCTCGACGCCGATCCGCTCGCCGTCGCCGACCGGCTCGCCGGCGATCCCGCCCTGGCCGCGCAGGTGGGCCGCCTACCCGGACTACGCGCCCCCGGTGCCGCCGACCCGCATGAGCTCGCCGTGCGGGCCGTGCTGGGCCAGCAGGTGTCGGTGGCCGCCGGGCGGCGCCTGGGCGCGGTGTTGCTGGCTGCCTACGGCGATCCGCTGCCCACGCCGAGCGGCGGCCTGACCCTGCTGTTCCCCCGGGTCGACACCCTCGCCTCGGCCGGTCTGGCGGACCTGGGGATGCCGGCCGTGCGCCGGGACGCCGTGCGGACGCTTGCCGGCGCGCTTGCGGACGGCTCCGTGGTCCTCGACGCCGGGGTGGACCGCGACGAGGCGCGACGGGCGCTGCTGGCGCTGCGCGGCATCGGGCCCTGGACGGCGGGTTACCTGCGGATGCGAGCCCTCGGCGACCCCGATGTGCTCCCGCCGGGCGATGCGGCCCTGCGCGCCGCGGACCGCCGCGGCGACGTCGACCTGGGTCGCGCCGCCGCCTGGGCGCCCTGGCGCAGCTACGCGGCGCACCACGTGTGGGCTGCCGCAGCCACCCGCGGCGACCCACCCACGATGACCCGCGCGGGTCTGCACGCCGGCCGTGCCCGCCGAGCCGGCACGCGGCGGAAGCCGGCTGCGGGCCCGGTTCCTGGTCCGGGTTGACCACGCGCGTCGAAGCAGTCCCGAAGGATGGGATCGGATCGGAAGGGGAGCGGTGATGCTTTACACGACGTTGGCCAGCCCGGTGGGCGAGCTGCTGCTGGTGGGGGCCGCAACGGACCAGGCCCCCGGCGGGCTCGCCCTGGCCTCGCTGTCCATGCCAAGGCAGCGTGGCGCAGCGGTACCCGCGCCGCACTGGCGCCGCACCCCCGAACTCTTCGCCGCCGCCGCCGAGGAGATCGAGGAGTACTTCGCCGGTGAACGGCACGCGTTCACCCTCACCCTGCGGACCGGCGGCACCGGCTTCCAGGAGCGGGTGTGGCGGGCGTTGGAGGCGATTCCCTACGGCGCGACGATCAGCTACGGCCAGCTCGCCGCCCGCGTCGGAGTCGGGCGCGGCGAGGTGCGCGCGGTCGGCGCGGCGGTTGGTGCGAATCCGCTGCTGCTGGTACGACCCTGCCACCGGGTGATCGGCGCGGACGGCACGCTGCGCGGCTTCGCCGCCGGGCTGGACCGCAAGGAGTTCCTGCTGCGCCACGAGGGCGCGCTCGCACCGACGCTGGACCTCGCCGGCGAGGCCACCGCGGCGAGCGCACCGGCCGGCCCGGCCGTGGGGTTCGGATGACGGCACCGCAGCCGGTCGCCGGAGCCGAGGAGCGCGTACGGGCCATGGACTGGGCGGCGATCGGCGCGGAGCTGGATGCCACCGGCTGTGCCCTCGCCGGCGCGGTGCTCACCGGGACGCAGTGCCGCGACCTCGTGCGTCTGTTGGAGGAGCCCGCCCGCTTTCGGTCCACCGTGGACATGGGACGCCACCGGTTCGGGTCGGGGGAATACCGCTACTTCGATCAGCCCCTTCCCCCGCCGGTCCGGGCCCTGCGCGCGGCGTTCTACCCGTTCCTGCTGCCCGTCGCCCGGCGGTGGGCCGCCCGGCTGGGCCGGTCCGCACCGTGGCCGGACACCCTCGACGCCTGGCTGGCCGACTGCCACCGCAGCGGGCAGTGCCTGCCCACGCCGCTGCTGCTGCGCTACCGGGCGGGCGACTGGAACGCGCTGCACCGCNACCTGTACGGCGAGCTGGTCTTCCCCCTGCAGGTCGTCATCGGCCTCGACACCCCCGGCGCGGACTACACCGGTGGCGAGTTCCTGCTCGTCGAGCAGCGCATGCGGGCCCAGTCCCGGGGCACCGCCCTCACCCTCCGGCGCGGGCATGCCCTGATCTTCACCACCCGGGATCGGCCGGTCCCCTCCGCGCGCGGCTGGTCCGCCTCGCCCATGCGGCACGGAGTCAGCACCGTCCGATCGGGCCGGCGTCACGCCCTCGGCCTGATCTTCCATGATGCCGCCTGATCGGACTCCCGGGTGCAGTCCGCGACGAGCGCGGGGCCGCAGCCGACCACCCGGGGCACGCCGACCACCCGGGCCAGGATGTGTCAGGGCTCCCAGCCGGGCATAGTCGACGTCGGCGTGCACCCCCTCGTGCGTGCCGGCCAGACGACGATCGGAGCGGCCGATGACCACCATCCAGGACCCTCACCTGTCGGCGATCCGCGACGTCGAGCCGGCGACGCACCAGGGCTGCGGCGAATGTCTGCGCACCGGCGGCCGCTGGGTACACCTGCGGCTCTGCCTGACCTGCGGCAACGTCGGCTGCTGCGACTCCTCGCCGGCGCGGCACGCCAGCGCCCACGCCGCCCACCACGGCCACCCCATCGTCCGCTCGTTCGAACCGGGCGAGGACTGGCGCTGGTGTTACGTCGACGAGGCGTTCGTCTGACGAGTCCCCAGGGCGGCCCGCCCCGCCCCCCAACACCGCCGCCGCACCGTAGATCAAGGACCGACGTGGATGCAGGTGGACCACTTGGAGGGTCTGGTCCTCCACCGGACCCAGGGTGGCGATGACCTGCCGGAAGCCGNCCAGGTGAAACGCCGCCCCCAGCTGGATAGCCTCGTCCCAGAGCCGCAGGCCGCCCTGCGCCGTCGAGCCACACCCTCGGTCTGATCTTCCACGATGCCGCCTGATCGCACCACGCCGTCGGGCGCATTCCTGNGGTCCTTCGTCGTGACGATCATCGTGCGGCGGCCTATCTCACGATCTGGAGGACGGCCATCATGCCCATGTCCTCGTGGTTGAGGATGTGGCAGTGCAGGACCGTCTTTCCGGTGAAGTCGGTGAAATGGATCCGCACGACCACCTCTCCCCGCGCGGGGAGGTTCACGGTGTCCTGCAGGCTCAGTGCGTGATGNGGTACGCCGTCGATGCTCATCACCTGGAAGCGGTTGGTGTGCACGTGGAAGGAGTGCTGCTCGTCGGATTCGTTGCGGATAGTCCATTCTTCGACCGTGTTGAGCCTGGACCGGATGTCGACCCGGTTTTCGTCGAAGGTCCGACCGTTGATGTAGAACTGGGTTCCGGTGCTCTTCTCCNAGAAGACGATGGTGTGGCGCGCGGCGATGGGAGCGCGGCTCAGGTCCACCCGTGTTCTCGGGTCGAAGGTGGTGGGCAACACCGCCGGTCGCATCGCCGGACCGCTGGAGACGACGGTGGCGAGGGTCTGTCGGGGAAAACTGTTGCCTGCCGGTCCGGTGCTGTATTCGAGGGTTTCCAGTGCGGTGCGGCCGGCCGGGCCGCCCTGCACGAGCACGTCATAGCGGGCGCCGGCCGGAATGACGAGAGAGTCCGCGGACCAGACCCGGGTGACGGGGCTCGCATCCTGCGTGATCACGTGGAACCGCTGCCCCGGCAGCCGCAGTCGGTAGTAGATGTTGGCGCTGATGTTGGCCAGCCGCCACAGCTGGGTCTCGCCCGGCCTGATCTGGATGGTCGGGTTCTGCTGGCCGTTGACCGTGCGGTTCGTCGCCGCTCCGATGTGCAGGTCCTCGGTCCGGATCGCGTCGCCCTGGACCTGGAAGTCCTTCAGGGCGACGACGTGCTCGGTGATGTGACGCAGATTCGGCGGCAGGTACCGCTGCAGGCCGTCGACGATGATGGTTCCCGACATCCCTCCGGCGACCTGCGACGCGGCATGCGGATGCCCATGGGAATGGTACCAATAGGTCCCCGGCGTCAGGGTCCGAGGGAACTGGTATACGTAGTGGTACGTCTCGCCCGGATGGATGTGGATGAAGACGTTGTCGGAGTTTCCGGCCGGCGACACGTGCAGCCCGTGGATATGCAGGTTCGTGTAAGGACGGACGCGGTTCACCATCGTCAGATCCAGCCGGTCACCCGGCCGGAATCGCAGCGTCGGCGGCATGTACAGGCCGTTGTAGGNCAGCGCCCACAGCCGGTGGCCGGCTAGCTCGACCTGGCGGCGCTCCACGACGATANGGACCCGCAGGACGCCGTCCTCACTCACGTATTGCGGCGGCTCCCGAAGCGGCTGTCCCGACGGCGGCGTGGGCGCCGCCGTCGGCACGGACATGCCCGGCTGATTGGCGCCGACCATCACAATGGCACCAATCAATGCCGCAATCGTGAGTCGTGCGGCTCGGTGTCGAGAAAGCATCACGCCCCCCAGCGGCGCACGCGGACGCCACCGCCCCGGTCGGATGTCGTCGGGATCGGTCGGATTGTTTTTACCCGACTTCGGCCACCGATAATCCGGGATGGACGGGACGGTCGAATCACCCGTGCGCGCGGACGGGTTGAAAGACCGACGTATGCGCTGATGCGAGCTGTTCCTCCCACATCGGTCGGGCGAGCCCGCCGAGGCACGTCCACGTTCGTCGGACACCCCCGCGGAGGCCGCCGTCCGATCCGACGGCCTCCGCGCACGTGGCGTGGAGGTCAGCCCTTCACGCAGAGGACGGCGTGCAACTGAGCGACGATCTCGACGAGGTCGCTCTGGCGGGCCAGGACGGTGTCGATGTCCTTGTACGCCGCGGGGATCTCGTCGAGAACGCCGGCGTCCTTGCGGCATTCCACCCCGCGGGTCTGGGCGGCGAGGTCGTCGACGGTGAACGTCCGGCGGGCCCGGTTGCGGCTCATCGTGCGGCCGGCGCCGTGGCTGGCGGAATGGAACGAGGCGGGGTTTCCCCGCCCGCGGACCAGGTAGGACCGGGTTCCCATCGAACCCGGGATGATGCCGTATTCCCCGTCCCGGGCCGAGATGGCGCCCTTGCGGGTGACGAGCACGTCGGCGCCGAAGTGGTGCTCCTCGGCCACGTAGTTGTGGTGGCAGTTCACGAGGGCGAAGTCGCGGTCGCCGGCATGCGGGCCGTCGGCCGGCGGGGTGGGCACGCGCAGCCCGGGCAGCGGGCCGCGCAGCGCCTCGACGGCGGCGGCGAGCATCAGGTCCCGGTTGCGCCGGGCGTACGTCTGCGCCCAGTCCAGGTCGTGGCGGTAGGCGGCCATCTCGGGGGTGCCGGCGAGGAACACGGCGAGGTCGCGGTCGGCCAGGCCGGCGTTGTGCTCGAGCTNCTTGGCGACGCGGATGTGGCCCTCGGCGAGCTCCTTGCCGACATTGCGCGAACCGGAGTGCAGCATGATCCAGACCGCGTCGTCGGTGTCCAGGCACACCTCGAGGAAGTGGTTGCCCGAGCCGAGGGTGCCGAGCTGGTTCATGGCCTTCGCCAGCCGCCCGGCCACGCGGGGGTGCAGCGCACCGAACGCGCTCCACAGGTCGTCCTGGCGCCGGGCCCGCGCGGTCGGCTCCCGGTGGCTGGTCATCCCGACCGGGACGGCCGCCTCCAGCGCGGCCCGCAGCGGACCGAGATCGTCGGGCAGGTCGGCCGCGGTGAGGTTGGTCCGCGCCGCGGCCATCCCGCAGCCGATGTCGACCCCGACGGCGGCGGGGGAGACGGCGTCGCGCAGGGCGATGACGGAGCCGACCGTCGCGCCGTAGCCGAGGTGCACGTCGGGCATCACCGCGACGTGATGATGGATATAGGGCAGGGACGCGACATTGCGCAACTGGTCCAGCGCGGCGCTCTCGACCTCCTCGGGCCGAGTCCACAGCCAGATCGGATGCGCCGCTGCGCCGAGCGTTGCGACGGGGCTCATCGGATGGTTCCTCCGCTCGACGGGGGTGGGTACGTGCTGTTCACTTCTGGCCGACCGAACGCATTCATCGCGGCGGCCCGGAATCAGGGCCTCGCGTCGGAAGTTCCCCGTCCCGCCCGTCGCCGGAGGCGCTGGAACAAGCCGACGGATGGATTTCACCGGCCACGGCATCCCCGGCCTTGTGTATTCATGCAAGTTCCGCCGTGCCCTTGCCACCGTCTTCAGCGAAGGTGCTCGCCCGGTCCGGAAGTCCGCATCGAAACCGTTCCGCTCCGCCTGTTCAGGATGCCCGGTCCACGGCCGCCCGGCGAATGATTTTCCGGTCCCAGTTCGGCAGTCCGTCGGGTGGGGTCGGCGGGTCGACACATCGGCGGGTCAGCGCGGCGTGTCGCGGCCGCCGGCCGGTAGCAGGGGGGCGGCCCGCAGCAGGGCCAGCAGCGGCCGCAGGTCCTCGGGGACCGGCTCGGAGAAGGTCCGCACGGTGCGTCCGCCCTGCTGGTCGACCCGCGGGGCGCGGTCGACCTCGGGGGTGCGGTCGATCTCGGAGGTGTAGTCGATCTCGGGGGTGTAGTCGATCTCCAGGGTGTAGACAAAGCGGTCCGCGCCCCCGCCCCGTCCGTCGTCGGCCGGCTCGCCCCGCGGCGCGGCCCCGCCTGCGCCGCCTGTCCCGCCTGCGCCGCCTGCGCAGCGTGTCCCGCCTGCGCCTCCTGCCCCGCCGGCCCGCCGGGCTGGCGCGCTGCCCGGTGAGACCGCTCCGCGCACCAGTTCGCGCAGCCGGGCGGCCTCCGGCTCGGGCAGATCGGCGCTGTCGAGCCCCCGCCGGACCGGCCGTCCCAGCAGCCCGCCGGACCGTTCCAACACCACCCGGACACGTTCCGCCTTGCCAGCCATGGGGCCATTGTGCGCCGACGCGGGCCGGCGACCACCCCGCATCGGGTGTCCACCGGTCCGGTCCGGCGGGCCGATCGGGCCGACCAGCGGGCCCCTTTCCGGTCGGTCGGACGGCCCTTGGTGGATCGCCGGCGGGCGGAGCTCAGGGCTGCGGCCGAAATGTTCTCCTAACCTGCGGGCGCCGTAACGGCCACTCGGGTTTCGGTCGAGTTCACAACGGTGACCGTTTCCTCTCGATGGTTTCCGATCGTAGGACGTCCTTGGAATCGGCGGGCCGCCGGCCGGGTAGGAGTACGACGTGAATGAAGCATGGGGATCCGGCGTTCTCGTCGAACCCGGACCGCGTACTCTCTTACCGGTATACCGGTCTTTTTTTCGATGGTTTCCGATCGTAGGACGTCCTGCGATCTTCCGGTGGGGGAGAGGTACTCGGTATGAATGTCGTACGCGGGCCGGGGCTGATCGCGGAGCGGCCGGCGCGGCCGGCACGGCCACCGGAACCGGCTGCGGCCGTCGCCGCACCCCCGGCGGTGCCGCCGCCACCACAGGAGCCGGCCGACTCCGGTGTGCGGTTGCTCGCGCCGGACGGCACCCGGGTCACCGACCCGCGCTTCGCCGTCCTCGCCGACCACGACCTGTGCCGGGAGTTCTACTCGTCGATGGTGCTGGCGCGCCGCCTGGACGAGGAGGCCACGGCCCTGCAACGCCAGGGTGAGCTGGTGCTCTGGATTCCGCTGCGCGGACAGGAGGCGGCGCAGGTCGGATCCGCGGCGGCGGTCCGGCCGCGCGACTTCATCTTCCCCAGCTACCGCGAGCACGCCGTCGCCTGGCACCGTGGGGTGCCGGCCGCCGAGGTCATCCGCCTGCTGCGCGGGGTGAGCCACGACGGCTGGGACACCGCGGAGCACAACATGGCCAACTACACGATCGTCCTCGCGTCGCAGACCCTGCATGCCGTCGGCTACGGCATGGGCATGGTGCTCGACGGCACGGTCGGCAGCGGCGATCCGGACCGCGACGGCGCCGTGCTGGTCTACCTCGGCGACGGCGCGATGAGCCAGGGCGACGCCAACGAGGCGTTCGTGTGGGCGGCGAGCTTCGGCGCCCCGGTGGTGTTCCTCTGCCAGAACAACCAGTGGGCGATCTCCACCCCGACCCGGCGGCAGTCGACGATGCAGCTGGCCCGGCGCGCCGACGGGTTCGGCTTCCCCGGCGTGCGCGTCGACGGCAACGACGTNCTCGCCATGCACGCCGTCACCACCTGGGCGCTCGAGCACGCCCGCGGCGGCGGTGGCCCGGTGCTCATCGAGGCCAACACCTACCGGATGGCGCCGCACACCACGTCGGACGACGCGACCCGGTACCAGCCGGCCGAGGAGCTCGCCGTCTGGCGGGCGCGGGACCCCATCGAGCGACTGCGGCTGCTGCTGGCCGCCGACGTGGCCGCCGGCTGGTTCGACGAGGTCCGCGAGCACGCCGACGACGCCGCCGCCGACCTGCGCCGAGCATGCCTCGCCATGGACCCGCCGGCCCCGGTGACCATGTTCGACAACGTGTACGCGGACGAGACGGCCGACCAGCGGGCCCAACGGGAATGGTTCACCGCCTACCGGGACTCCTTCCTGTAGTCGACCTCGGCCCACGGGCGACCTATCCTTGGTTCGAATGGGCTTCCCAGCAGGGAAGGTCCGTGACGACCCCCGAAGGGCATGCGGTGCGACAGCCTGTGTCGACCTCGCCGGGTGAGCCGGGTGAGGTGGCTGGCCACGGGGCGCAGGCGGCGGAGGTGCCCGGCCAGCCGGCCGCGGCCGGCGCTTCGACCTCTCGTGCCGGCGCCGCCGCCGGCGTGCTCCCAGGCGCCGCGGCTGATCTGGCCGCGGCTGCCGACTCGACGTTCGCCTCCACGAACCCGGTCACCGGCGCGGTCGTCGGCCACTTCCCGGTGTGCTCCCCGCGGCGGGTCTCGGCCGCGGTGGCGGCGGCCCGCGACGCCGCCCCCTGGTGGGCCGGGCTCGGCGCCGCCGCGCGCCGCGATCACCTGCTGCGCTGGGCGGCTCACCTCGCCCGCCACGACCGGGAGCTCGTCGAGCTCCTGCATGCGGAGAACGGCAAGACCGCCGCCGACGCCCGCATCGAGCTGCTGCTCACCCTGGAGCACATCCGCTGGGCGGCGCGCCACGCCGGGCGGGTGCTGCGGACGCGTCGGGTCCTGCCCGGCCCGTTCCTGGCCAACTACACCGCCCGGGTGGAGTACCGCCCGCTCGGGGTCGTCGGGGTGATCGGTCCCTGGAACTACCCGCTGCTGACTCCGGTCGGCTCGATCGCCTACGCCCTCGCCGCCGGCAACCCGGTGGTGTTCAAGCCCAGCGAGTACACCCCGGCGCTGGGCAGTCGGCTGGCGCAGTCCTTCGCCGCAGCGAACCCGGACGCCCCCGCCGGTGTGCTGGGCGTGGTCACCGGGTTCGCCGACACCGGCGCCGCGCTCTGCGCCGCGGGCGTCGACAAGATTGCCTTCACCGGTTCCGCGGCCAGCGGCCGCATGGTCATGGCGACCTGCGCGCAGTCGCTGACCCCGGTCGTCATCGAGTGCGGCGGCAAGGATCCGTGCATCGTCGCCGACGACGCCGACGTGGTCGCCGCCGCCCGGGCGGCCGTCTGGGGGGCGATGGCGAACGCCGGGCAGACCTGCGCCGGCGTCGAACGGATCTACGTCACCGCGGCCGTCGCCGAGCAGTTCCTCGCCGAGGTCCGCCGGGCTCTGGCCGCGGTGCGGCCGGGGGACGGTCCCGGCGCCTCCTACGGCCCGATGACGATGCCCGGCCAGGCCGCCGTCGTGCGCCGCCACGTTTCCGACGCGCTGGCCCGCGGCGCGACGGCCCTGCTCGGCGGCGTCGACGCGGTGGGCGAGACGTTCATCGCCCCGATCGTCCTCGTGGACGTCCCCGAGGACAGCCCCGCCGTGCAGGAGGAGACCTTCGGTCCCGTTGTCACCGTCCGTACCGTCGCCGACGTCGACGAGGCCGTCGCCCTGGCCAACGGCACCCCGTACGCGCTGGGGGCGACCGTGTTCTCCCGCCACCGCGGCGACGAGATCGCCCG
Source organism: Frankia sp. CpI1-P (assembly GCF_001421075.1). Lineage (NCBI taxonomy): Bacteria > Bacillati > Actinomycetota > Actinomycetes > Frankiales > Frankiaceae > Frankia > Frankia sp. CpI1-P. The sequence goes on from NZ_LJJX01000006.1 coordinate 208,356, forward strand.
CCGGCTCGACGCCGGCATGGTGTCCGTCAACGCCGTACTCTCCTTCGCCGGGATTCCCGCCCTGCCCTTCGGCGGCAGCGGCGAGAGCGGGTTCGGCCGGGTGCACGGCGCCGAGGGGCTGCGCGAGTTCGCCCGCCCCCGCTCGGTGGCCACGCTGCGTCTGCCGCTGCCCGGCATGACGCTGACCACCTTCCAGCGCCCGCCCGGGCTGCTGGCCGCGGTGAGCTGGGTCGCCGGCCGCCGCCACGGCCGCGGCCCGTCCGCCCGCCGCGGTCGCTGACCCGAGGCTCGCGTCCCGAGGCCCGAGGCCCGAGGCCCGCGTCCCGAGACAGCCCGTTCCGAGGCCCGCGTCCCGAGGCCCGCGTCCCGAGAAGCCCGTTCCGAGACAACCCGTCCCGCGAGGCCGGACTGGCCGGCTGCCGGGCGATTGCGGTCGAACCGGGCGACATAGCGCCCATAGACCCTGCCGGGGCGGCGGCCGTCGAAGAGGGCATCTAGCGTGGTCGGGTCAACACGGAACTTGGGGGGTCTCATGACTCTACGTCGCGGACTTGCCGTTTCAGTGATGATCGGTGCACTCGTACTGGTAGGCGGACTCGCTGGCAGCGCCTCGGCCGCGCCGAGTGCGGCGGGAGCGCCCGCGCTCAGCGTCGCGAAGGCGTCGTCGGTCGTGCGCGCCGCCGGTTACACGCCGATCTCGCTGGGCGGCTTCGACCAAAACAGCGATCTCAGTGTGATCGTCGGGCTGCGCTCGACCTCCGCGGACGGGCACCCGCAGCGGGCGTTCTTCTTCCACCGCGGGGCGTACATCGGCAACGACGCGCAGCAGTCGAGCGCGACGATCCGCTGGATCTGGTCCACCGACCGCGTGGTGGCTCTGCAGTACGACCTGTACAAGCCGGGCGATCCGATGTGCTGCCCGACCGCCGGCGGGGCCACCGTCCGCTACCAGTGGAACGGCTCGTCGGTGACGCCGCTCGACCCGATCCCGAGCGCCGCCTTCGCTGCCCCGGCGGGCCGCCGCTGACCGTTCTCCGGTGCCCGCGGCGCGCCAGCCCCGTGGGTGCCTTGCCCTTCCAGAGGGATGAATCGGACACGGAACCCCCTGGAAGGGCAAGGCAAGGGGCGGCGAGGCCGGACGCGCTGGTGGTGCCGGCGCCTGCTTCAGGCGTGGCGCCCGGGTCCGGCGGAGGTGAGCTCGGCGACTGCCCGCGCCACCGGCGTCTCGCCGCTGACCAGCCCGGCGGTGATCCCGGCCGTGCCGGCGGTGGTGAGCAGGGCGGCGAGCACCGCGGCCACATCCGCGCGGGAGATCTCCCCGCGGTCCACCCCGGCGGCGAGCCGCACCCGGCCGGTCGGGTCGTCGTCGGTCAGCCGGCCCGGGCGGACGATGGTCCAGTCCAGATCGCGGCCGCGGATCGCCTCTTCGGCCGCGGCCTTGGCCCGCAGGTAGGCCGCGAACACCGCGTCTGTGCCCGGTGGCGGCGGTCCGTCGACGCCGACCGAGGAGACCAGCAGGTAGCGACGGACCCCGGCGAGTTGCGCCGCGTCGGCGAGCAGTACCGCCGCGGCCCGGTCGACGGTGTCCTTGCGGGCCGCGCCGCTACCCGGTCCCGCGCCGGCCGCGAAGACGACGGCGTCCGCGCCGCGCACGTGCTGCGCCAATGCCGCGGCGTCGATCGACTCCAGGTCGGCGACGACGGGCTCGGCGCCCGCCGCGCGGACGTCGTCGCGCTGGTCGGGGTTGCGGATCAGTCCGATCACCGTCGCGTCCTGCCCGCGTAGCCGGCGGCTTAGCAGCCGGGCGATCCGGCCGTGTGCCCCCGCGATCACGATCCGCACCCGTTGCTCCTCCCAGCCGTTCCGCGCCCGTCGGCTCAGTGTCCCTCTGCGGCCTCGACCAGCTCGGTGAGCACCCCGCCGAGCCCCTTGGGATGGACGAAGGCGATCCGGCTGCCGGCGGTGCCGTGCACCGGCGTGGAGTTGACCAGGTCGAAGCCGGTGGTGGTCAGCGCGGCCAGGGCGCTGTCGATGTCGGCGACGCCGTAGGCGATGTGGTGGATGCCGGGGCCCCGCTTGGCCAGGAACTTGCCCACCGGGCTGTCCTCGCGCAGCGGCTCGAGGAGCTGGACGTAGGAGTTGCCGGCCTCGCCGCTGTGTACCAGCAGCATCGCCTCGCGCACGCCCTGGCGGTCGTTGTCCTCCTGGTGCACGACCTTGAGGCCGAACGCCTCCTCGTAGCGCGGAATCGCCTCGGCCAGTGAAGCCACCGCGATTCCGACATGGTCGATCCTGGTCAGCACAACGCTCTCCCTGCTCCGCCGGCCCGGCGGCTGGATCCTGCCGATGATGGCGGCCGAGACGGGCGGCGTCCGGGCTCGGCTCCGCCGCCGAGCTCCGCCCCNCCGCAGACCTCGGCCTCGAGGAAGAGAGTGCCCGTTCGCGATCCCCGCGTCGACCGATGTGGGCAGGTGGCGCAGGTGACGGCGGTCGCGGTGGGTCCGCGGACGCCCGCCCGGCCGGGGTGTCACCTTCCGCACCGGGTCGGAGGATCGTCCGAGGGCGCACGGTGGGCCGAAGCGACCCGTATCGGCCCGCTGTCCGGAACGTCNTAGAGTCGTCTGTTATCAGCCTTGCTCCCGGCGTCGAGCCACTAACGTGAGGGTCACCTTGTCCACGACGCGTCGCGATCCATCCGCGCTCCGTGCGGCCCGCGGAACCACGTATCAGATAGGTGAGGTGGCCGAGCGGGTCGGGCTCTCGTTGCGCACGGTCCGGTACTACGAGGAGGCCGGGCTGCTCACGACCGCCGGCCGTACCCCCGGCGGATTCCGCCTTTACGGCGACGAGGCCGTCGACCGGCTGTTGGTCATCAAGAAGATGAAATCCCTCGGGTTCACCCTCGAGGAGATGCGCTCGCTGCTGTCCGTCCGCGACGAGTTGTCTGACCCGAAGATCTCCGATGCCCGTCGGGCCGAGCTGCGCGAGTTGCTGCGCACCTGGGTCGTGCTGGCCGAGGAGAAGCTCGCCACCCTGCGCCAGCAGGCCGGCGTTGCCGAGGACTTCGTCATCGGCCTGCACGGCGACGCCGACCGGTCAGCCTGACCCAGCGCTAGGCGTCCCCTCCGGCCGGCGGCTGCGCCTGGGCGTGTCGTGCCAGGTCACCGGCTACGGTAGGTCGGTGGGGCACATCAGCCCGCCGGGCCTGCCGGCTACGCGAGGTGACGGAGCAGGCTCTGTCGTCTGCTGCCCGGCCCCGGTTTCGCCGTGTTCGGAGAGTCCGCCGACGCTCGCCGTGGTCCCGCCCCGCTCCCGGCAGGGAGGGGCGCGCGTGGGGGCCTCGGGAAGCCGGATCCGCAGGGGACGCGCGGTCGGTCAGGGATTACCAGATCTTTACCGCTTGTGTGTAGCCGCGGATTGCCCACGCGTAGACGCTAGATATCTGAACACCAGCCGCCGAGCTCACCTGATAAGGGTTGAATTGTCCACAACCAGCAGCGCCAGGTCTTCCGCCGACGCCCGCGACGGGCGCTACGAGATCGGCGACGTNGCCACCCTGGTGACCTTGTCCCTGCGTACCGCCAGGTTCTACGAGGAGGCCGGCCTTCTTGTCGCCGTGGGCCGCTCGGAGGGTGGTTTTCCACTCTATGACGACGATGCCCTCGATCGATTCTTTCTGATCAAGAAGATGAAGCCGCTGGGTTTCACGGTGGAGGAGATGCGCTCGCTGCTTACCCTGCGTGAGCGGATCACGCAGCCGGGGCTGCCTCCTCAGTTGCGCGCCGAGTTGCACGACCGGCTGCAGACCTGGGTCAGCCTGGCCGAGGAGAAGCTCGCCTCGCTGCAGGAGCAGGTCCGCCTCGCCGAGGACTTCATGATCGGCCTGCGGGACGACACGGCCCGGTCGCTGCGGACCGACGGCGACGCGGGCGGGCCCGACCGCGGCGGTCCGGCCCCGGGACTCGCCGGCGGTCGGCTGGACCTGGACGACTCGTTCCTCGACTTCCTCGACGACCCGCTCGGCGGCGACGACCGCTGACGCGCGGGGCGCGCGGCGCGCTGGCCGCGGTGGGGACCGGCGCCGCGGCCTGGCCGCGTCCTGTCTGTGGCCTGTCTGCGGCCTGTCTGCCATGAGCAGATCTGCCGCAGGCAGACCGCCGGTCCGGCGGCGGCTTTCCCGGTGACCCTGGAAGGGCCGGCCCCTCGTCGTACGCGACGAGTCCCGACCCGGTCGGCGGGAGGACACGTTTCATGATCGAGATATCGACGGCGCACGCGGGGCCCGGCCTCGGCCGGCCGCGAAGCCCGATCGCCCAGGCCGCCGGCGCCGGCACCGCCGACGACCAGGTGTTCGGCCGGCTGCTGGAGAACCGCATCGTCTTCCTCGGCGCAGTGGTGGAGGACGCCGTCGCCAACGCGATCAGCGCGAAACTGCTGCTGCTCGCCGCGGAGGACCCGACCTCCGACATCCACCTCTACATCAACTCGCCGGGTGGTTCGGTGAGCGCCGGCATGGCGATCTACGACACGATGCAGTACGTCGGCAACGACGTGGCCACCGTCGCGCTCGGCTTCGCCGGGTCCATGGGCCAGTTCCTGCTCTGCGCCGGCGCCGCGGGCAAGCGGTACGCCCTCCCGCACGCGCGGATCATGATGCACCAGCCGCACGGCGGCATCGGCGGCACGGCCGCGGACATCTCCATCCAGGCCGAGCAGATGCTGTACACGAAGCGGACGCTGCAGCAGCGCATCGCCTTCCACAGCGGGCAGACCGTCGAGCAGATCGAGGCCGACTCCGACCGCGACCGGTGGTTCACCGCCGAGGAGGCCCGCGACTACGGGCTGGTCGACCACGTCGTCGAGCGGGTCGACCAGGTGCCCAGCGGTGTCGGCGGCGCCGGCATCGGCCTACGCCGCGCGGCCGGCCGCACCGGCTTCGGCCCGGCGGGGGGTGCCCGATGAGCGCCGCCCGCCACGTCCTGCCCAACATCGTGGAGCGGACGTCGCGCGGCGAGTACTCGATGGACCCGTACTCGAAGCTGCTCAAGGAGCGGATCGTCTTTCTCGGCGTGCAGATCGACGATGTGTCGGNGAACGACGTGATGGCGCAGTTGCTGTTCCTGGAGTCGGAGGATCCGGACCGGGACATCTCGATCTACATCAACTCGCCGGGTGGGTCGTTCACGTCGTTGACGGCGATCTACGACACGATGCAGTTCGTGCGGCCGGACATCTCGACGATCTGCATGGGGCAGGCGGCGTCGGCGGCGGCGGTGCTGCTGGCGGCGGGGACGCCGGGCAAGCGGTTCGCGCTGGCCAACAGCCGGATCCTGATCCATCAGCCGTCGGCGCAGGGGGAGGGC
>NZ_LJJX01000007.1:0-29895 GCF_001421075.1 Frankia sp. CpI1-P
GCCGGCACCGCCATCGTCACGATCTTCCTCTCCCTACCCGCCCAGGTCACAAGATGATAGCCGCCGCCTGGCTCATCTCATGCTGACAGATAGGGTGGTCCGCCGGTGGCGGATCAACCTGCGCACGACCGAGGACATTGCGGCGCTCGCGGCGTGGCTGAATCCGGTCATTCGCGGCTGGATGAACTACTACGGGGAGTTCTACCGCTCCGAGCTGTACCGTTTACTGCAACGCATCAATACCTATCTGGTGCGATGGGCAAGGCGGAAGTTCAAACGGCTGCGGTCGTTCAAGAAGGCCAAACGCTGGTGGAAGGGGCTGATACGTAGACAGCCCCGCCTGCTCGCCCACTGGGCATGGGTCACCAGTTTCTGACGGACTGGATGGGAAGAGCGGAGTGACAGGAGACCGTCACGCTCCGTTCTGTGGGGGCCTGGGGGTGAGATCCCCCCGGGCTACCCGGCGGTCTGGGCGGGAGCATTCGGCATCAACCGGAACCGGATCATCGGCCCTGGCCGGTGCTACACCGGCGTGGACGGATCGCCGCTGGCGCTGTCGGCCGATGGATAGTTCTCGACTCCGGGTCGGCGGTCTCTCCGGGCAGTTCCGTGCGGCGGAGCGACATCCGACGAGGTTGTCCGATCACCGCGTCGGTAGGCTGCCGGCCATGGCGGGGCTGAGTGACGCCGAGTTGGAGGCTCTGGTCGAGCGTGCTGTCGTCGATGNCTACGGCGAGGACGAACAGCTCGCAGCCTTCCAGTCCGTGATCGAGGACAATCTCGCGGTTCCCTTCCGGACCACAGTCCTGGGGGTGGAGGTGACCGTCGCGGGGATCGATCTGCTGCCTGGGAGCGGTATCGTCGCTGTCTGCGTCCGTGGGAGGCATCGTCAGGCGGTCGGCATTCTGGACCTGCCGCTGCCCACCCCGCCGCCGGCCGGGGCGGAATGGATTGAGGCGTTCCGGCACTGGGCGCTCTGACGGCGTGACGACGAGGGTGGGCTGGACAGACGATGTCGGAGTACCAATACTACGAGTTCCTGGCCGTTGACCGGCCGCTGAACGAACGGGAGCAGGCCCAGGTTCGTGGGCTGTCTACCCGGGCTTGTATCACCGCAACTCGTTTCACCAACGAGTACCACTGGGGTGACTTCGGCGGCGATCCCCGGAAGATGATGGAGCGCTTCTACGACGCTCATCTGTATCTCGCCAACTGGGGTACCCATCGCCTGATGNTCCGCCTGCCCCGGACCCTGCTCGATCTCAGGATCGCCGAGCAGTACTGCGTCGATCCGCACGTCACCGCCTGGACCACCGGGGCGTATCTCGTCGTTGACCTGAACAGCGAGGTCGAGGGTGAGGACTGGGTGGAAGGCGCCGAGGATTCGCTGGCGGCGATTGTCGGTGTCCGTGCCGAACTCGCCGCCGGTGATCTGCGGCCTCTCTACCTGGCCTGGTTGGCTGGCTGGGGAACCTGGGAACGTGACGAGCACGCTTTCGACGACGAGGAGGAGGACGAGCCCGAACCGCCGGTGCCCGCCGGGCTGGGCAGCCTGACCGCGCCCCAGCGGGCCCTGGCGGACTTCCTGCGCCTCGACGCCGACCTGCTCGCCAGCGCGGCCCAGGCCAGTTCACCCGCGCCGGCGACCAAGAACGATCCCCGCGCCCTGGCCAGCTGGATCAAGGATCTTCCGTCCGGTGACAAGGACAAGCTTCTCCGTCAGGTCGCGCAGGGNCACGGCGCCCGGGTCCAGCTGGAGATGCTGCGACGTTTCCGTGGTGAACCCGACAGCAGCGGGAACGATCGCCCTCGCCGCACGGTCGCCCAGCTGCTGGACACCGCGGCGGACCTCCGCCAGACGCGCCACCGGCTCACCGGGGTCAGGCGCGCCGAGTAACCCGGCCCGTCGAGCAGCCCGGCCCGGGAGGCTTCTCGGTCACCGGCGGCGGCTACTCGGTGCCGGCCAGCTCAGTGCCCATCGAACTGGGCCATCCTGTCCGGTTCCCATGTCGGATCGAGTGGTTTGGGTGACTGTGTCATCCTGTTCGGGTGACGGGCGGGGGCGATGGTCGCGCTCTCGATGCCTTCGTGTCCTATGCCGAGGATGGGCTCAGCTGGGCTGAGTGGATCGCGGGGGCGTTGGAGAGCGCTGGTCACCGTGTCACGCTCGAGGCTTGGGATGCGGTGCCTGGTACTCATCGGGTTTCGTGGCTGGATGGGGTGACGCAGCGGGCGCGGCGCACCATCGCGGTGGTGTCGGACGGTTACCTGGATTCGTCGGCGGCGTCGGCGGAGTGGGGTGCGGCCTGGTCGCCGCGGGTGCTGGATGGGGAGCGGCGGCTGCTGGTCGCGCGGGTGACGGACCGGCCGATTCCCGGGCTGCTCGGCCAGCTCGTCCCCATTGATCTGGTCGGTCGCAGCCGGTGGGCCGCGCAGACCGTGCTGCTCGCGGCGGTGCGTGGCGAGGCCGGGCGAGTTGAGGCTGGGCAGGTGGAGGTGGGGGACGGCGCGAGTTTCCCGGACCGCCAGTCATACCTTGGCAGGGCGGTGTTTCCGGGGGAGTTGCCGCCGGTGTGGAACGTGCCGCGGCCCGCGGCGCGGTTCGTCGGTCGGGCGTCGGCGCTGGGCCGGCTCGATGAGGCGATGTCGGGCGGCGGGCTGGTGGCGGTGACGGGTCTGGCGGGGATCGGGAAAACGAGCCTGGCCGTCGAGTACGTCCGTCAGCAGCGGATGGGGTTCGACGCGGTGTGGTGGGTGCCGGCGGGGCGCCCGGAGCTCGTCGGTGAACGGGTGCGGGCGCTCGCACCGGCCCTGGGCCTGCCGCGGCACGCGGAACCGGCGGCCGTCCTGGCCCGGCTCGACGCCGCCGACGGCCGCTGGTTACTCGTCCTCGACGACGCGGCCGGCCCCGGCGAGCTACCTGGCTGGTTGCGCCCCTCGACCGGCGCGGGTCGGATCCTGGTGACGTCGCGCGCCGACGACTGGGTGGACACCGGCGTCGTCGTGCCGCTCGGCCCGTTGGAACGCGCGGAGTCGGTCGCGCTGCTCGCCGACCGGCTCCCGGCGGTCGACCGGGCTGTCGCCGGAGCGATCGCCGGCCAGCTCGGTGATCATCCGCTTGCTCTTGATCAGGCGGCGCATCGGATCGGTCAGGCCCGGGCGCCGGCGGAGACGTACCTGGCGGCGTTGATCGACCGGCCGGCTGTGGTGCTCGGTCAGGGGGAGGTGCCGGGCCGGCCCGGGGTCACCGCCGCAACGCTGTGGGACGAGCCGCTGCGCCGCCTCGACGCGGATGCGCCGGCTGCCGGTGAGCTGCTGCGTCTCGCCGCGCATGGTGATGCCTCCGGGCCGCTGCCGTTGCGGCTGCTGGTGGCCGATCCCGAGGCGATCGGCGACCGGGAGCTGCGCGCGGCCGCGGGTGATCCGTTCGACCTGGCCGGCGCCGTGGCGGACCTGGAACGGTCCGGTCTCGCCCATCGGGACGGTTCCGCGGTGGCCCTGCATCCCCTTGTTCGCGCCGCGGTCCGCGCAGACACGAGCCCCGAGCAGGCCGATCGGCTGGTGGGCACGCTCGGCCGGATGCTGCATACGGCTCTGCCCGAGGACGTCATCGCCACCCCGGATGCCTGGCCGGCCTGGCGCGAACTTCTCCCGCACGCCCTCGCCGCCGTCGAGGCGACCGATCCCGCCGCCGACACCCCGCAGACCGCCTGGCTGGCCGAACACGCCGCCGCCTACCTCACCGAACAGGGCCACCCCGAGCAGGCCGAACCGCTCGCCGCCCGCGCGGTCGCCGCCCANGTTGGAACGCGCGGAGTCGGTCGCGCTGCTCGCCGACCGGCTCCCGGCGGTCGACCGGGCTGTCGCCGGAGCGATCGCCGGCCAGCTCGGTGATCATCCGCTTGCTCTTGATCAGGCGGCGCATCGGATCGGTCAGGCCCGGGCGCCGGCGGAGACGTACCTGGCGGCGTTGATCGACCGGCCGGCTGTGGTGCTCGGTCAGGGGGAGGTGCCGGGCCGGCCCGGGGTCACCGCCGCAACGCTGTGGGACGAGCCGCTGCGCCGCCTCGACGCGGATGCGCCGGCTGCCGGTGAGCTGCTGCGTCTCGCCGCGCATGGTGATGCCTCCGGGCCGCTGCCGTTGCGGCTGCTGGTGGCCGATCCCGAGGCGATCGGCGACCGGGAGCTGCGCGCGGCCGCGGGTGATCCGTTCGACCTGGCCGGCGCCGTGGCGGACCTGGAACGGTCCGGTCTCGCCCATCGGGACGGTTCCGCGGTGGCCCTGCATCCCCTTGTTCGCGCCGCGGTCCGCGCAGACACGAGCCCCGAGCAGGCCGATCGGCTGGTGGGCACGCTCGGCCGGATGCTGCATACGGCTCTGCCCGAGGACGTCATCGCCACCCCGGATGCCTGGCCGGCCTGGCGCGAACTTCTCCCGCACGCCCTCGCCGCCGTCGAGGCGACCGATCCCGCCGCCGACACCCCGCAGACCGCCTGGCTGGCCGAACACGCCGCCGCCTACCTCACCGAACAGGGCCACCCCGAGCAGGCCGAACCGCTCGCCGCCCGCGCGGTCGCCGCCCACGAACGCCTCGACGGCCCCGACCACCCCGACACCCTCACCGCCCGCGAAACCCACATCCGCGCCGCCCTCAACGCCGACCACCTCGCCGTCGCCGGCCCGCTGGCCGAACGCAACGCCACCGACCGCGAACGCCTCCTGGGCCCCGACCACCCCGACACCCTCACCAGCCGCGAAACCCTCGCCCGCGCCTACCAACAAGCCGGCCACCTCGACCACGCCACCGACCTGTTCGCCCAGAACCTCACCGACCGCCGCCGCACCCTCGGCGAGGACCATCCCGCCACCCTGGAAAGCCGCCACCGCCTCGGCGCCGCCCTCGACGACGCCGGCCGCGGCGACGAGGCCACCCGCCTCCTGCGACCCACCCTCACCGACCGCGAACGCCTCCTCGGCGCCGACCACCCCGACACCCTCACCACCCGCCACCAACTCGCCGCCACCTACCGACGAATCGGCGCCACCAGCGACGCCGTCGCCCACGCCGAACCCACCCTCACCGCTCGCGAACGCGTCCTCGGCCCGGACCACCCCCACACTCTCGACAGCCGTCACCAACTCGGCGTCACCTACCACCAGGCCGGCCGCCTCGCGGACGCCACCNGAGAACTCGACCAAGCGTTCACCGGCCGCGAGCATGTCCTCGGTCCCCACCATCCCCGCACCCTCGACAGCGCCCACGCCCTCGCCCGCACCCACCTCAAAGCCGGACGACCCGAATCCGCCGTTCCTCTGTTCGACCAGGCCCTGACCGGCCGCGAACGCGTCCTCGGCCCCGACCACTCGGAGACAACGGAAACCCGGGAGAGCCTAGCCGCCGCCCATCTGGCGGAAGGCCGGCCGGGCGAGGCTGTCATCCACTTCGAACGCGTTCTCGACCGCCACGAACGCCTCCTCGGCCGTGCACACCCACGCGCGATGGAAGCCCGAGATGATCTTGCGGCCCACTACCGTGACGCGGGCCAACCGGAAGCGGCCCGCCACCACCTCGAACGCCAGCTCGTCGCCCGCGCCCGGACCGACGGCGTCGCCGACGACCGCACCCTGCGCACCGCCGCCGGCCTGGCCGAGGTCTGCCGCGACACCGGCCGGCTAGCCCAGGCCGTGGACCTCAGCGAACGCGTCCACGCCGTCCGGACCCACAGCCTCGGCCCGGACCATCCCGACACCCGCGCCAGCCGGACCACCCTCGCCGACACCTACCGCCAGGCCGGCCGGCACACCGACGCCGCACCCCTCTACCGTGACGCGCTCACCGACGCCATGCGCGACCACGGCCCCTACCACCCGGACGCCATTCGCGCCCGCCGCGCGCTCACCGACGCCACCCAGCACCAGGGCGCCGACAGGCCACCCCGCCCCGAACGGCCACCGACAGCCGAAACCGGGCATTCCCGCTTCAGCCCATAACCGGCTGGGCCGGTCACCTGCCAAGCACGGCGATCCGTCAACGCGTGTCCGGAGACCCGCCGCCGTCACCGTCCGGGAAGGTATCCGTTTCGTCGGACGGACGGCCGAATCCCGCCAACTTGTCGAACAAGCGCGACCGTGCGTCATCAGGCGCACCCGACTGCTCGGCTGCGCGCTCCCGCTCCGCACGTGCACGCGCGTCCGCCGCCGCGTTCGCCTTGTCCCGGAACTCCCGCATCATCTGATCAAGCTCTCGCTGGCTCCACTCCCGCTCCTGCTCTGAAGCGAGACGGTTTGTCAGCTCGTTGTCGTCGCGGGACTGCCAGGTGCGGGTGAACGAGCCGTCCCAGTCGACCGGGCGCAGCGGCGGGCGGCCCCCGGATGGCGCCTCCGGCGGTTCCGCGGAACCGCCCCGCGCCGGCTCGGCCGGCACCGGACCAGCGTCCGCGGAGGAGCCCGGCGGAGGTGGGGCTGCGTCCCGATCGGCGTCGGGGGCCTGGTCGGGGCCGGGGTCGGTCGGGGAACTGGACACGGTCATCCTCCCTGTGGCTGGCACCGCCGGTAATGATCCCACTGCGCCCGGTTCGCCGGGCACCCGAGGGCGAACCGGCATCGCCCCAACACGGCCTGCGCGGGGAGCGCCGCCGGTCCGGCATCGCCGGAGCCGCGGACAGGAGGCCCTGCCGGCGAAATCACAACCACGCCAAGCGAGCGGAGTGCGGCCGAAGCCGGTCCAGCGGCTGCGGGCTACCAGGGCCGCCGGAGACAACCAGCATCGGCCGGCGTCGGCCGTCGAGGCGTGTCGGGCCCGGCCGGCGGGAACGATCTCCCGGGTCAGGCCGACGGTGTCGGCGGCACGCTCGTCGGACAGGACATCGAGGTGGCCGGTGGCGTAGTGTGCCACCAGGTGCCAGCGGGTCGCGGCCGACCGACGGCGTCTACGGTTTCGGCGTGGGCTATGGCTCGTACCCGCCGCGGGCTGCCCCGAGCCGGCTGCCAACCTGGGCGGCCAGTCGTTCCTTACTCCTCACCCGAACCCGAAGGAATCTCCATGGATCACGACGAGATTCGCCACCTGGTCGAGACCACCCCATCCGCCGACACTGTGGCCTCCTACCCGTTGCCCGACGACCGGATACTGTTCGTCGCCCGCGACGCCGCCGGTGCTGTGGTCGCGTCGTTCCATGTTCCGCGCCGCCAGGCGGAGCGGTTCGCGGACGGCATGGTGGCCGCCAGTCTCATCCTTGGCGCTGCCGTGGCGGAGGTTGACGTCTGATCAGGCCTGACGTCGCGCAGTTCGCGACGGCCGCCTTCTCCGTGGACCTGCTCGCCGAGCGGGTCCGTTGCTGGGTGAGCCGTACGCGCGGCAGCTCGACGGCAAGCCCCGCGAGCTGCGGTTTCACCTGGAGGGCCGGGCGGTCCGGGCGACCTGCTGGCCCGCGCCGCGGGCATGACGCAGTCGGCGCTGGCACGGTTCGAGGCCGGTGGCACCGTGGCGGCGGCGGCCTGGCGGAGCAGCCCGACCTGCTCACCTGACAGGTAGGAACCCGGCCGGCTGACGGGTCGCGCCGGCCCGCAACGCCGGGATGAGCTCCCGGCCCCAGTGCACCACGTCCTCGTAGGGGTCGAAACCACGGATGAGGAACGTGTCGACGCCGATGTCNTGGTAGCGCAGCAGCGCGTCCGCGACCTGCTGGGCCGTTCCGACGTGCCCGGAGGAGTTGCCGCCCGGTCCCGTCAGCGCCGTCACGCCGAACCAGAGCCGATCGTCGTACACCTGCTGACGGGCCGCCACCTGCTGCAGCCGTTCGGAGGCCACCGAGTTCGACAGGCCGGGGAAGCCCTGCCCGCCCTGGGTGGCCGCCGCAACCCGCCGCCGGGTCTCGGCCGCGATGGCCTCCGCGCGGGCCCAGGCGGCGTCCTCGGTGTCGGCGATGATCGGCCGCGTGGAGAGGCTGAACCGCAGGGTGCGCCCGTGCCTGGCGGCGGCGGCGCGCAGCAGGGCGATGCGCTGCGCGGTCTGCTCCAGTGGCTCGCCGAACAGCATGTAGACGTCGGCGTGCTGGGCGCCGACCGCGACGGCGGCGTCCGACTGCCCGCCGAAGAACAGCGGGATGCCGGCGGGGGTGGCGGGCCTGACCGAGCTGTACGCGCCGGCGAACCGGTAGAAGCGGCCCTCATGGTCGAAGGGGGCGTCGGCGGTGAGGGTCCGGCGCAGCACCGCCATGAACTCGGCGGTGCGCTCGTAGCGGGTGTCGTGGTCGGCGAAGTCGCCGTCCCGGCGCTGGTCGGCGTCGTTGCCGCCGGAGATGTGGTGGATGGCGACCCGCCCACCACCGCTGAGCTGGTCGAGGGTGGCCAGCTTGCGGGCGACGAGTGTCGGCACGACGAATCCCGGCCGGTGCGCGATGAGGACGCCGAGGCGCTCGGTCGAGGCCAGGACGTGGCCGGCGACGGCGAAACCGTCCGGTGAGGTGGCGCCGTAGCCGATGAGCACCCGGTCGAACCCGGCGGCGTCGTGGGCCTTGGCGAACCGGGTCAGGTAGGCGGTGTCGACGGCGGGGCCGTCGAAGAAGGAGCCCCGGGTCTCCGACGCCTCCTTGGTGCTCACCATGCCGAGGATGTCGAGGGACATGCGCGCAACCTCCGAGCTGTGCTGAAACTGGGTTGTCCTGACGCCGGGCCGGGCCGAAGCCGGGTCAGGCCGAAGCCGGGCCGAAGCCGGGTGGAGCCGAGGATCAGGCGGGCACCGGCTCGCGGTCGGCGGTCTGGTCCCGCACGAGGCGGATGAGGGTGCCGTAGTCCCGGGCGTCCGCGACCGGGTCGAAGCCGCGGATGAGCAGGGTGGACACCCCGACGTTGACGTAGTCGACGAGGGACTCGGCGACCTGCTCGTAGCTGCCGACCAGCGCCGTGGAGTTGCCGGCCGCGCCGGTGGCCTTGGCGATCGCGGTCCACAGCCGCTTGTCGTGCACGTCGCCCTCGGCGGCGAACTTCAGCAGCCGCTGGCTGCCGACCTGGGTGGCCCCGTCGATACCGATCGCCCGCTTGAACTCACCGGCCCGCGCCTGGGTGAGTTCGAGGATGTCGGCGGCCCGGTCCCAGGCGGCCTGCTCGGTGTCGGCCGGGATGGGGCGCAGGCTCACGCTGAACCGCGGGTCGCGTCCGTGCGGCGCCGCCGCCGCGCGTACCTGCCCGATCCGTTCGACGATCCCGGCCAGCGGCTCTCCCCAGAACGCGTACACGTCGGCGTGCCTGCCCCCGACCCGGATCGCGTCGGCGGAGGCCCCACCGAAGTAGATCGGGATGTTCCCCGCCGCCGGGCGTACCGACGACCAGCCGCCGCGCACCCGGTAGAACTCGCCGTCGTAGTCGAACGGCGCCGCCGACTCCCATTCCCGGCGCAGCACGTCGAGGAACTCGTCGGTGCGGCGGTAGCGGGTCACCTTGTCGGTGAGGTCCCCGTCCCGAGCCTGGTCCACGTCGTCACCACCGGTGATCACGTGCAGGGCGACGCGGCCCGGGTGGAAGGCGTCCAGGGTGGCGTACGTGCGGGCGGCGATCGTCGGGGCGACGAAGCCGGGACGGTGCGCGAGCAGCACCTTCAGGGTCGTCGTGCGGGAGAGGATCTGGTCGGCGACGACGAAGCCGTCGGGCATGGCGGAGGAGTGCGCGACGAGCACCCGGTCGAAGCCGGCGTCCTCGTGCGTGCGAACCAGCTGTTCCAGATAGGCCGGATCGACGGCCTGGCCGGCGAAGCCCTGCGACTCGCTGCCCGCGGCTGTGCTGGCGATCCCGATGAACTCGACGCTCACGCTGAGGATTCCTTCCGGGCGGTGACGGCGGTGGTTGGGGTGGCGGTGGCGGCGGTCTGGTTCCGCCAGGTGTCGGTGTGATGGCAGGCCACGGTCCAGTCGCCGGCGGGTCGGCCGGCGGCGTCCTGGGACGGCGGGGTCTGCGCGCAGACGTCGGTGGCGAAGCGGCACCGGTGGGCGAACACGCAGCCGCCCGCCCACCGCGCGGTCGCGTCGTCGTCGGGACGCTGCGAGCGCAGCTGGGCCGCGGCGAGCCGGTCCCGGCCGTGGATGTCAGGTGCGGAGGCGATCAGCAGCGCGGTGTACGGGTGGCGCGGCCGGGTGAACACGTCCGCGATCGGCCCGGCCTCCACCACCCGGCCCCGGTAGAGCACGACCACCCGGTCCGCGATCCCGGCCAGGGAGCTCAGATCGTGGGAGATCACGACGATCCCGAGGGCCAGCCGGCGGCGCAGTTCGTCGAGCAGCAGCAGGATGTGGTTGCGGTTGGAGGCGTCCAGCGCGCTGACCGGCTCGTCGCACAGCAGGAGTCGAGGGTCGGCGACGACCGCGCGGGCGATGGAGGCACGCTGCCGCTGGCCGCCGGAGAGCTGCGCCGGGAGCCGGTCGGCCACCGCCGGGTCGAGGCCGACCTGCCGCAGCGCACCAGCCACCCGCTCGGCCCGCTGCGCCCGGCTCCCGACGCCGGCGATCGCCAGTCCCTCCCCGACACTGGCCCCGACGGTGAGCTCCGGATCGAGCGAGCGCAGCGGATCCTGGAAGACGAACTGGATCGCGCCGCCCCGCCGGAACCGCCGCCGGGCCCGGCCGCGCAGGCGGGCGATGTCCCGGTCGTCCAGCAGGACCCGGCCGCCGTCCGGGGTGGTGAGGCCGGCGATCGCCCGAGCCAGCGTCGTCTTGCCGGAGCCGGTCTCGCCGACGACGCCAACGATCTCGCCGGGCCGGACGGTCAGCTCCACATCGTCGAGCACGCGGATCCGCCGGCCGCCCCCGGGCCGGGCGAAGGACACTCCGAGCTCCTCGACGTGCAGCAACGGAGCCGACGGGGTGGACGAGGCCGACGGGGTGGAGGGAGCCGACGGGGTGGACGGGATCGGAGAGGTGGACGGGGTCGGAGAGGTGGACGGGGTCGGCGGGGTCGGCGGGGTCGCGGCGGAGGCCGCCCGCCCGGCGGCGTCGAGGTCGGTGTCGGTCATCGTGACGCTCCCGCTCCCGCTCCAGCTCCGGCGGCTCCGGCTCCGGCTCCGCTCAGCGCGATCTCGTCGACGCGAACGCACCGGACGGCCCGGCCATCCGCCAGTTCGGTCAGCGGGATCGGCCGGGTGCGGCACTGCTCGGTGGCGAACGCGCACCGGTCGGCGAACCGGCAGCCCGGCAGCGTGGCACCGACCGCGGGTGGCTGGCCGTCGATGACGGCGAGGTTGCGTCGCTCCCAGCTGCCGACCGAGGCGACCCGCAGCAGGGCCTCGGTATACGGATGCCGCGGCGCGCGCAGCACGGCGGCGGTCGGCCCGGCCTCGACGATTTCACCGGCGTAGAACACCAGCACCCGGTCGCAGAACTCGGCGATGACGGCGAGGTCGTGGGAGACCGCGATGACCGCCAGGCCGCGGTCGGCCCGCAGCCCGGCGAGCAGTTCGAGCACCTCGGCCTGGATGGTGACGTCGAGAGCGGTCGTCGCCTCGTCGGCGATGAGCAGTTGCGGATCTCCCGAGACGGCGATGGCGAGCACGACCCGCTGCAGCATGCCGCCGGACAGTTCATAGGGATACTGGCGGTAGACGCGGGCGGGTTCGTGCAGGCCCATGGCCGCGAGCAGCCGCACCGCGGCGTCTCGGGCGTCCCGGCGGGACCGGCCGAGCTTCACCCGCAGCTGCTCGGCCAGCTGGTGCCCCACCGGCACCGACGGGTTGAGGTAGGACGCCGGGTCCTGGAACACCGCGGCGATCCGCGTGCCACGCAGCTGGTCCCAGGCCCGCCGCGGGATCCCGACCAGCGAGGTACCGGCGAAGTCGATCGTTCCGTCGCTCACCGCGCAGCCGGGCGCGAGCACCCCGAGGACCGACCGGCAGACCAGCGTCTTGCCGCTGCCGGATTCACCGACGATGCCGACCGTCTCGCCGCGGCGGACCTCGAACGACACCCCGCGGACGGCCTCGGTCCGGCCGCCGGCGATGGTGACCCGCAGACCGTCGATCGTCAGCAGCACCTCGGCGGGGTGGGTGGTCGGCTCAGGCATGGGACCTCTTCTCCTGCGCCGGGATGGTCTTCTCCTGCACCGGGATGGTTTTCTCCTGCGCCGGGATGGTGACGGCGGGTCGGCGGAGACGACTCCGGCCGAGCGGGATCGTCGCCACCCCCGTGGTGTCCCGGATGGCGTCGGCGATCGCGTTCAGCATCCCGGCGGACAGCATGATCGCCAGTGCCGGGAACAGCGGCGCCCACGGTTGCTGGGCCAGGAAGCCGAGGTCACTGGAGAGCATCCCGCCCCAGGTCGGGGCCGGTGGCTTCACCCCGATGCCGAGGAACGTCAGCGAGGACACGCTCAACAGCACGATCGCGGACATCTGCGCGGTGGTGACCGCGACCGTCGGGAACACCTTGGACCAGACGTGGTGGCGGATGATCCACCAGCGGGACGCCCCGAGCAGCTCGGCGATCTCCACGTACTGCGCGCGGGTGAGGGTGAGGGCCGCCGCCCGGGTGACCCGGAAGAACAGCGGCGCGAGGAACACCCCGACGGCCAGCATCGCCTGCTCCTGGCCGTTGCCGATAACGCCGGTCACGGCGATCGCGAAGACGATGTAGGGCAGGGTCATCACCGCGTCGGTGATGCGCTGGGCCACCCATTCGAACAGTCGGCCGAAGTAGACCGAGCCCAGTCCCGCCGGCACCCCGAGCAGGAAGGCCACGGCCACCGCCTCGACCGCGCCGACCACCGAGCGGCCGGTGGCGTCCATCAACCGGCTGAGCACGTCGCGGCCGAGATAATCGGTGCCGAGCCAGTGCGCCCCGCTGGGGCCGGCCAGGATGTGGCCGGTGTCCTGGGCGAGCGGGTCGTGTGGGGCGAGCGCCCCGCCGGCGAACCCGAAGAAGGCGACCACGGCGAGGATCACCAGCGCGATCTTCGTGGACCGCAGCCGCAGGGCCCGCCGCAACGGGCCGCGCGCGTTCTCGGTCACGGCTGCTGCCTCCTCGCGTGCGGTGTCAGGCGCAGCAGGGCGGCGTTCACCAGGAGGTTGGAGACCACGACGAGCCCGATCATCGTGACCAGCACCCCCTGGATCACCGGGATGTCGCCCTTGCCCGCCGCGTCCAGGCTGAGCTTGCCGAGGCCCGGCAGGTTGAAGACCGCCTCGGCGACGACCATGGCCCCGATGATCTGCGGGATGGAGTAGCCCAGCACGGTGATCGCCGGCCCGGCGGCGTTGCGCAGCGCATGGCCGAACACCACCCGCAGCTTCGTCAGGCCGCGGACGTCGGCCCCGGTGACGTAGTTCTCCCGCAGCTCCCCGACGAGGGAGGTCCGCAGCTGGCGGGCGATGGCCACGGCGCCCTCCACNGCGAGCGCGATCGCCGGGAGGATCGCGAAGCGCAACCACCGCCCCGGGTCCTCGCTGAACGGTACGTAGCCGCCGGAGGGCAGGATCGGGACCGTCACCGAGAACAGCACGATGAGCCCGATGCCGATGACGAACGGCGGCACGGTCGACGCCGCCGAACACAGCAGGGTGACCCCCCGGTCGAACCAGCCGCCGCCCGACAGGGCCGCCCCGATGCCGAGGGCGCCGCCGAGCAGGACGGCGATCAGCACGGCGAGGAGCGTGATCGAGAGGTTCACCGGCAGTGCCTGGCTGATGCTGTCCGTCACCGGGAGGGTGGTGTAGTAGGACCGGCCGAGGTCCCCGGTGAGGGCGTGGCCGAGCCAGCTGAGGTACTGGACGACCAGCGGCCGGTCGAGACCGAAGTAGTGGTTCATCCGGTCGATGTCCGCCGGCGTCGCGGTCTCGCCGAGCACCTGCGCCGCGGGGTTGGTGTCGGTGAGGGCACCCAGCCCGTAGGTGATGATCGTGGCGATCAGCACCACCGGGATGCCGACGAACAGCGTGCTGCGCAGCAGCCGCAGCACCGCCATGCCCCACTGTGCGGCCCACCGGCTCAGCGGGACGCCCGCCCCCCGGCCGGTCAGCCCCGCCGGCGCATCGAACTCAACTGCCGTCATCGGCCGCCCTCCACCCGCTCACCGGACCACCCGCTCACCGGACCACCCGCTCACCGGACCGCCTGCTCACCGGACCGCCTGCTCACCGGACCACCCGCTCATCGGACCGCCTGCTCATCGGACCAGCTCGTGGCCGGGCTCAGTTGACCCGGACGCCGTCAAAGCGCTGCACCGCCAGGTAGCTGCCGAGCGGCGAGACGTTCTTCTTGCGGGCGAGGACGCGCGGCTGGGTGTACAGGAAGATGTTCGGCATCCGCTCGACCGCGATCCTGGTGGCCGCCTTGAGCACTGTCGGATACGACGGATCCTCCAGCGGCGTCTGGCGCACCTTCTGCAGGGCCGCGTTCAGTTCGGGCGGCGTCCTGCGGCCGGGATTCATCAGACCCTGCTCGCCGAAGAGCACCTGGAAGGCCTGCACGGCCGAGTCCCGCCCGGCGAAGCCGTCCACCGCGAAAGCCTTCGCGTGCTGGATGTACACGATCTGGGTGGCCTGGGACGCCGGGATCGTGTCGATGGTGACCTTCACGCCGACCTTGGCCAGCTGCGCCTGCACCTGCTCGGCGAGAGCGGAGCTCGCGCCGGTGGCGGTGAGCGGCAGCTCCAGACCGTTCGCGTAGCCGGCCTCGGCGAGCAGCTTCTTCGCCTTGTCCGGGTCGTAGGGGAACGCATTGTCCAGGCTCGGGTCGTGGCCCACGTACCCGGGCGGGAACGGCTGGTAGTTGACCACCCCGAGGCCGAACGTCTGGGCCTTGGCGAGCGCCGCGCGGTCGAGGGCGTGCTTGAACGCCTCGACGACCAACGGGTTGTCGAACGGCTTCTTCGTGACGTTGACGTCGAGCACCGTCGTCACCAGGGAGGGGATGACCTGCACATCGAGGCCGGCCGCCTTGGCCGCGGAGACCTGGCTGCCCGGGATCTGGGCGACGTCGAGCCGGCCGGACTGCAGCGACGCGATCGCCGTCGCCGCCTCGGGCAGCGGATACAGCTCGAAGTTCCCGATATGGATGTTCGCCTTGTCCCAGTACCCGGGGAACCGGACGAGCTTCGCCGACTGGTTCGGCACGTACTCGGTGAGCCGGAACGGCCCGGCGCCGACCGGCCTGGTGGCCAGCCCCTTCGCGTCCTTCTCGAACGCCGCCGGACTGACGATCATCCCGGTTTTGCCGGCGAGCAGGCTCGGGACCTGGTAGTCGACGGACGAAAGCTTGAGGGCGACGGTCCGTGCGTCGTCATCCGCGGCGACGGCCTCGACGGTGGCGAGCTGGGCGGCGACGAGCGAGCCGGGGAAGGTCAGACCCCGCTCGATGCTCTTGCGCACGGCGGTGGCGTTCACCGGCGTGCCGTCGCTGAACGTGAGACCGGGCCGCAGAACGAAGGTGACCTGGTCGCCCTTCCCGTTGTACTTCCACGACTCGGCCAGCGCCGGTACCGGATTGCCCTTCTCGTCCAGTTTGGTGAGGCCGGCGTAGACCAGTGACAAGGCGTGCACGTCCCAGCCGGCGGACGAGGTCACCGGATCCCAGGAGGTGACCGTGGACCAACCCCACCGCAGCGTTCCCCCGTCCTTGCCGGCGGACGAGACCGAACCGCTGCCACCGCCGCAGGCGGCGAGCAACAGCGACGAGCCGGCGAGCGCGCCGAGACCGAGGAAGCCTCGGCGACCTAGCACCGTTGAATCGGCTCGCGATTGTGCGTTCACGGGGGGCGGTCTTCCTTTCTGAAGACGTGCATCTCTGAGGACGTGCATCATCGAGGGCTGTCGGCGAGGCCGTGGGCGTCCGCAGGCAGGAAAATCGGGCGCGCGGAAGGAGGCGTTTCCCGGACGCGAAACATACGCCGGCCATGTTCATCGCCCGGCGGCGTAACGCGTTCGAAACTCGCCCGATATCAGCTTTCAGGTCTTCCGCGGGGGCCACGAAAAAGAGCGGTCGGCCAGCCGGCGGAAGTCAGGAGAAGTCAGCCGGTCAGCGACAGAGGGCGCTGGCCGTCCGCTGGTAGTCCACGTAGCGACATGCCACGGAGAGGAATCTCGACCGCATGGATGAACAATGCCCGACTCGCGACCTCGCCGTCAACACACGACCAGGCACGATGCGTGCCGATCATGGCGTCACGCCCTATACGTCTGTTTTGTTCCATGTGACAGCGTCGTCCGAGCGGGCCGAAGCCATTGTCAAGCCCCAGCGCGGCGCATCATGAGGTGAGCAGCATCTCGATGATCTTCTGGAGTCAGGCGACCTCGCCTCGGTCGACACGTCGTGGTGGATCGCGTGGAACGAGTCGCTGATCGGTTGCGTCTGAGTGTCCGGTCGCGGGTCGCGAGCGGAATGTGTCCGACTGCGGGACGGTGTCCGAGCGAGTGCACGGCCGGTAACGGTGTCTTCTGGTCGACGCTCCGGTTGCGGGAGCTCGCGTTGAGGTCGACCTGCTGGTCCGCCGCTTCCGCTGTGGGACCGGCAAGTGCGTCCGGGTGACGTTCGCCGAGCAGGTGACGGGGCTGACCAGCCCGCACGCCCGGTTCATCCCGCTGGCGCGGCAAATGGTGGAGGCGGTCGGGTTGGCGCTGGCGGGCAGGGCTGGCGCCCGCCGTGCAGGAAGCCGCTGAATCGGGGGTTCTGGAGCAAAACGGATCATGTCCTCAGCCTTGGACGACCCAGTTCTTGATCTTCTTTTCGATGTGTTTCCGCAGCCCGTCGGCGTCGGGGCTGGCGGGCACCACGCCACTGAAGCATTCGCTCGATCGTTTGGCGAGTAGTGTCTCCACGCTCCTGGCGTGGCTGGAAGGGAACGCGAGAAAGGATTTGCCTGGCCCGAGTTCGGTCGAGAGGCCAAGGAAGGAACGGCCGATGTTGAGGCCGGGCGGTGCGCTGTAGTTTTTTGCCTCGATGGCGGCAATCAACTTGGATGCCCGCGGATGGACGTTCGCCTGCCGGCTCCGCTGCGCCTCGTCGTGATCGAGTACGGCGACGTCGCACTCGTGGGGGACACCGGACGTTGCGAGCACGAAGACGCCCAGGTGGATCTCGAGGATGCGTGTCGGGCTGAACGTGACCTTCGCGTACGTGAACTGTTGGTTCCACAGGTTCCCGGGGGAGCGTCGGAACACGACGGCTCGAGGCCGGCTGTGACCGTCGTTGGTGAGCAGGACGGTCCCCCCGGCGTCCCGGGCGGCCCGGACTGCCTCGGTCAGGAGGGCGGCCTCGTACAGGTCGGACTCTGTGGCGGCGTCCACGTAGACGTCGCTGAGTGTGTCAAGTGCTGCACGCACGGCTGCGAGCGCGGCGTCCCTGCTCNCAGCCATGACGAAAGCTCCTGCTGCAGTGGCGCAAGCTCCTGCTCGACGATGCCTCGGCGCCATTCTGCCTCCCGGGCTTGCACACCGATGTTCAGAACTCTGGGACTGGGATCGTCTTCGTCCGCAAAGACGATCTGGTTGCCAGACAGGTCGGTGAGTTCCAGAAGACCAATCAGCGCTCGTCTTGACGCGGCCATGGTCCGGGCCGCGGTCACGAGAGCCTCACATAGCAGGCGAAGCCGCTGGTCCCCGTCATACTCGATCACCGCGACGTCAGCGCGCCCGATCCTCGCGCTTTCGGTGTCGGTGATCCGCTGATCGCNCAGCCGGCGCTCTCGCGCGGAGAGTTCGAATCCGCGGACCAGCCGGCCCCTCGTCACCTCGGCCCGGAGCTGCTGCGCGATCTCCCCAGATAGTCCCTCGACCTGCAGCATCAGCTCTTCGTAGATCTCGCCGCTCTGTTCCAACCCGGTGCCCTTCGTTCAACTGGTCCCGTGTCCACCACCAAAGCACTAAACGCGGCCGGCTGCTCGAACTTTTCTGCCTCCGAAAGATACTCTAGGACATCATGGGCGGTCCGGTTCCGCGACCCTTGCGGCTGACCGCACAGTCGCGGGCGGCCAGCCGCACCCAGGATGGCAACGGGATAGGGCCGAATCAAGGAGCCTCGATCGAGGCACCCGTTTTCCGGTGAGNATGCCGACGTCCACCGAACTACAGACCGGCCTGGTACCCGTTCGCGGATCGATGCTCTGGCTCGTCATCGGGATCTGCGCCGACGCCGTCATCGGTGAACGGATCGGGGTCGGACTCCGACTCCGTGGTGATGCCAACAACGACGTCGGGACTAGAATTCGCGTGGTGGTGTCCGCCGGGCTCCCGGGCTGCCGGTTCCTGGTCCTGCGTGGGACCGGATGGGGCGGTACTGGCAGGCGGTGGACGTAGCGTCTGCGCGAACTCCTCCATCTGATAGTCGTGGAAGGTCTCGGCGATCTGGTCGGCCAGCAGCCGGCGTTGCGGATCGTCGTGGGTAAGGCCAGCCGAGTCCAGCAGCCTGTTGAGGTGGTCGGCCGCCGTGTCAGGTATGCGCTGGGACGCGGCACCGTCTATGCCGTTCCGATGGTGGCCGTCCGAGTGACCGTTGCCGTCTGCAAGGGAAGCTGTCGTCTGCGCCGGAAAGCGGTCGAGGCGGTGGAACCATTCAGGCAAATCGCGGTTGTTCGCGGCGGCGGAAAGCCGAGCGAGTTGATGCAGATCCCCGATCGTGCGTTCGACCTGGTGGTCGTTCCGGGCCAGCCACCACACGACCGTGCTGCCGGTGTCCTTGAGTACGTCGTCGGCGAGGTACCGACGCTTGAGCTGGTCCCACCGCCATTCGTGTTTCCAGACCTCTTCATCCTTGCGCATGTCCGCCAGCTTGTCGAGGCGTTTCTGATCATGGTCGGTGAGAGTGAGCACGATGTCCTCGGCCATCACCATTAGTTGACCAGAGCGGTCGCGCTCCAGGTTGNCGAGCCAGCCGCTTAGCTCCTGTTCGACGAGCGCCGCGCGGGCGGGGGGACTCTTCTCGGTCACCAGCCGAGCGCGCTGAATGATCGCCTCGCGCGCGGCGCCGGCCTGGTTGGCGAGCGTCGTGATCNGGTTCAGCTCGATCGTCCCCCAGCGGACCGTGGCTGAGAACAGGAAGTCATAGTCCGCGGTGCTGCTTGGCACTCTAACTCTACTGAGTCGGTGCTCACTCTGACTGATCGGTCGCGGCGCGGAGGTGGGAATCGGGATGTTCTGCGATCGGAAATCGAGACGCTTGATATTTCGCAAAAAAAGGAGTCCGACGGCAAGGGCAGTAAAAACGAGAAAGATCGGCACGGTCGTCCAGGAAAAATGATTCCATGGCACGACGAGAATTCCTACCAAGCCGCCGATGACTATGAGTAGAGTCGCGACGGCTGCGCGGCGGAACGGCACGATGATATCTCCCCACGCTGGTATTCTGGTCAGTGTGCCACGCGACTTCGCGCGGTATGAATCTTCCGCAATAGCTGTACTCTTATGTGGCTGCGCGCCTGGTATGTGCTGGTGTCCGCCGTGTCGGCCCATAGGCATGCGACTCCATAGAGGCGGGCCAAAATGCCGACCTGTCGGTCGCAGGCGGTCACCAACAGGTCGAGAATTACCTCGCGATACCGCTGGGCATCGGCTGCCTCGTCCAGCCAGCTGCCGATCCGCTCAGTCCCGATCACCTGGTCTTCGGTCAGAACACCATTCCAGCAGGCTGCGAGATGATCGCGTACGGATGGCTCGTCGAGGAGCGGACCAGCGAGGCGATCAGGGGAGCGGACCAGGGCCGTCGGAATGGAAAGCGCGAGGAAAAGCGTGGTATCAACCTCCCATCGGGCCCGGTCGGATCCCTTTCCCTGACCGAAGGTCATTGCGAGTCGACTGAACATCAGCCGTCGTAGGCTCTGGCTGTCCGCGACGAGTCGCAGCAGCGCCTCTCTCGGCATGGGCAAGCCACGTTGGCGTCGCGTGAGATGGTGTAGCCGGACCACGGCCTGTTCCGGATGGCGTTTCGCGATCACCTCGCTGCACATCGCCACGAGAACGCCAACGAGACATTTGCTCAGCCGTGATTCCTGAGACCATTCGTAGATCTTCCGTCGGAATACGCTGGCCGCCTCCTCGTGTTCAAGTCCGTATCGAAGAACGCGATCCGCAGCCTGCGGAAGCAAGCCGCGTCTTTCATTTGTCGTCCATTCCAATACCAGATCTATCAAAGTCGACCAGTCGTTCGGGTAACGCCCCCTCAAGCACTGCTCGGCAAGTCGCTCAGCCAGTCCGTCGCGACTTCTTTCTGTTAGATCGGGCGACCGGATGGCCCCGTCTATCCAGTTAATAAGGTGCGATCGCAGATCGGGCCTTTTATTCCAGTAATGGATCTGGATCGCTCTGTCATATCCAAGCTCTCTGAAACAAACACGACCGAACCGGTCTTCGGTGGCACCGATCTCCTGTAACCNTGCGGCCAGGTCATCCTGAACAAGCAACGGTAGATCATTCGGTGGATGCTCCGTCGTTTGCAGAAGAAGTTCGGTGGCCACCTGGATGTCATGGGACGGCGCCTCATGCAACATAGCGACGGTGAGTAGCAGCGCTCGCTGAAAGCCACTCTGGTGTTTCCCGAGGAGATCCGTCACCTGGGCTGACTGATCCGCGATGGCGACGCAGGCACGGCGGCACCAGTCGGCGGGCCCCTCCTTTGGCTGGCCCTGGTCACGTGCACGACGGATCAGCGAGGCGATATCGGCCGTTCGCTGCATGGAGGGCTGTCCCGCCAGGTTCTCGGCGACCTCGGGGGGCAGATGGGTATCCTGACCAAGATCGATCTCGGATATCTTAAGGTGTTTCTCTAGGACCCGTTTCTCGGACAGCCGTCCGATCTCGACGAGAAGGCCCTCGAACTCGTTCCGGAGCTCGCGGGTCTCGGGGAGGATGACGACCAGATACGCGCTGCGCTCCAGGACGGTCGCCCGGAACGACGACAGCTCGCCCTGAACCTGGTCCCAGAGAACGCCATTCGCGGTGGAAAGATCCAGCCATAACTGATCACCGGCACCGATGTGGTCGGTGGAGAGGCGACTTCGCCCGTCCTCTGTCTCCGGCAACAGCTCGTGCAACGTCCCGAACGGACTGGCGAGGNCATAGAGGAGCACCTGTGCCGCTGTCCTTCGTCCGCTGCCGGCCTGTCCACTGAGCAGAACAGTTCGTCGATCCATCAGGATGTTCCGCGCGTCCCGATATCCCGGCGGCTGCACGAAGCGGTCATACAGCCAGACGAGATCGTCCTCGGCAATCCGTCGAGGATTCCATCGTTCTCTGTCATGCGCATATGTGCCGTACTGATAAACGTTCAGCACCCCGGAGCCGGCGTTGACGGCGCCAGAAGAATCCGTAATGATAGTTCTAAGCTGGTCGGTCATTCGTCGTTCGATACCTCTCGGGAGGTGTCGAAGCNCTGGTTGACGTCGCCCAGATGCTCGCCCGCCGTGTAGTTTACCCCGTTGCCGGAAAAGTGTTTTGAGTGATTGTAAAGATTACCCTTTCCTGTGTTCGTCGGCCCGCTCGTTCCCTTCACGATTGTGCCGGCATCGCCGTCAACGGTATTGCCGAGCAGTACCGTACCGTATGCTTCGCCGACAGAGTTCCTGGTGAGTTGCGGCGTCGCGGAGTCCGGGTGGCTACGGTCGGCCTCACGTAGAGTCGAGGACAACTCGCACAGCTTGTCGCCGAGAGTGTTAAGGTCACGCCCTATGTTGTGCTCGTCAAGGCGACAGGACTGACTGGTGGCGAACCAGTGTAGGTCTCTGGGCAGATCCGATCTGCGCAGTCGGTCGGTCTTCCGGCCGTCCAGGAGCGCGATGACCTTGTTGTTGTTTCGATGTGCTTCCATGATCTCCTGTCGTACCCAGTCCTTCGGATCGTGTAGGGCGGGGGAAGCGGCCCAGCTCGGTCCTACCACGGCAATTAGGACGGCGCATCGCCGTGCGTTGGCGATTAGCTCCTCGTCGAACTGCGTTCCGAGCGGGATCGATTTGGATGCCCGAAAGATGAGCTCGCTTCCGAAACGATGAGAGAGTTCCCGCTCGATCGTGATAGCGGTCTTGTCTCCGTCGCCGGTGCGATAGTTGATGAAGACTTCGGGCATGGGACTCTCCTCACGGGGTCACGATTTTTAGTGCTGTACTGAGATCTGGGGTTAGCGCCTGGACTGCCGGATTGCGGGGGTACCGCGCGAGGGTGCGGGCGAGCTGCCGTAGGTCGGCGGCGATAGTCGCGGAGCTTACGGTCAGCGCATCGGGGAGAACACGGCTGGCGAGTTCACAGGCGTGGTCGACGTTGCCGGCCGTCACGTGGGCCCGAGCCCGGCGAGTGCCATAACGGGCGTTCGTGCGCAGGGCGTACGCCGGCACCTGGGCCATCTCTCTGTCCATCACCTCGGCCGCCTGCTCGGGCCGACCAAGGTCGAGGAGACACCAGCCGGTGATCATGGCTACCGTGTCGGCGAGATGCGTCGTACCGATGACGGGTGCGCCTTCGTCGAAGACCGCATCGGCGAACAGGTCGCGGGCCTCATCCAGGCAGCGCATGCAGGCGTTGTAGTCCCCGTTGATCGCATGTCCCTGGGCTTCGCGCTGCGCGGCCAAGCCTTGGATCCGCGGCGGGAGCCCGCCATGCCGCGCCTGTCGGGCGAGCGCGACGGTCTCGTCGCCCTGTTCCCGGTAGAGAGTGATCAGCGCGCGCCGGACCATGGCGTAGGCGGCGAGATGGTGGTCGCCACCTGCGGCGGCCAGTTCGACTGCCCGCTGTGTCCACCACAGAGCCGCCCGGTCGTCTCCGGTCTCTTGCGTCAGCCAGCCGACGTACTCCGCATAGCGTGAACCGAGGCGAAGAAGCTCCTGCCGCATGCGCGGCCCCGCGTGCGTCGAGAGTTCTCGTAGGGTATGTGTCTGCGCGATGAGGGCCGGCAAGAGGAAGCCGNGGCTGACCGACTGGCCGAGCCGCCGATAGTTGTCGAACAGCGTGCGAAATGTCTCCAGGGCCGAAGTGTTCTCCATGCCGACTCTGGCTTCGAAAGGACCTTGGGTGNCGAGGCCGATACCCATCGCGGAAGTCACGCCTGCCGCCATGATTTGGCGTCTACCGATGGGCTGGAACCAGCTCTTGCCCTCCGGGGAAAGCTGCATAAGCCAAACCTCCTCTTCGTGTCCGTCATCTTCGGCTGATATCTTCGCCGTGGATGCCAGCCTCTTAGCGGACAGTAGCGCAACAAGTACGCCACCTGTCTGCAGTGTGTTATCGCATAGCTGCGCAAGCTCGTGATTGGGTGCCTTCAGCCCACGTTCGACCTTGCTGAGATGCCCTTTGCTGTAGTGCACCGCGGTGGCCAGTTGTGTGAGTGTGATACCGGCGGCAAGACGCAGCTTCCGTAGTTCGCCTCCGAAGAACTTATCTTCGCCGATCACGTCTACCTCCGTCGCTGTCCGAACATCCATCGTCGTCTGTTCGCCCAGCCGAGTGTCTCGCAGATCGAGTGTGCCAGTTGTGGAAGGGAGGAAACCCAGATGCGGAATGTTTCCCGTTTCCTCTTGCCGGTGTGGGCGGGACCTCGTGGCGCCACTGGAGTTGGAGCTCCAGGCCACCCTGCTTGAACGTGATGTGCGCCGAGGAGGCAGTCGCGACTCCAGAGCCCCGGCGAGGTTGCTTTCTAGCTAAGAATTAGGCGATCCGGTACATCGCGAGGTGGCGGCAGGCCCGCGAGATAGCGCTCACGCCGGCCGAGCAGGCGTCGCCGCTGGCGCGTCGTTCCTACGACCTGCGGCACGCGGCCGTATCGCCCGGCCGGTCGACCACTCGTGAGACACGGCGGGTCCGTGGCCACCAGCCTGAACGGCACCGGCTCGGCACACAGGAATGCGACATCCGGCAGGCGGTCCCGCCCACCGCCAGCGACCCGAGTCGGAGTCAGATCCGCCGGTACCTTCGCGGATCATGCGTCGCCGGCGGCGACCGCCACAGCGCCGACCGGGCGAGCTTGCGAGTCCGTGTAGCCGCTCCTCGATCCCTTGTGGCGACCATGGGGTGGCGGCCATGGGCCTCGCCGTCGCCCTCAGCAGCGCGAGGCCGGCGCGCGATGTCGGCAGCGTCGTGCGCTGCAGTGGGCAGAAGACTGGTGCGGCCACCGGGCGGGTGATGTCGGAGCCCGACGACGACGCGCGCCTTCAGGAAGGTTGCGGGCGGAGGTATCACGTCGTTCCGTCGAGTGCCAGGGCGGCCGCGAGGGCGTCTGGGCGTTGCAGTTCGGGGAAGTGCCCCGTCCCGGGCAACCGGTGGATACGAACGGAGGGGACGTGGTCGCGTAGTGTCTCCGGATCGCTGGCGCGGTGGGACCGGTCGGCGTCGCCCCACAGCAGGGTGACCGGGACGGCCGGCGCCAGGGTCGGCGCGGGGCCGCTNAGGTAGGTCTGGAACGCGGTGGCGAGAGCGAACATCGCCCCCGCGGCGAACGCGGCGTCGCTGTGGCGGACGATCATGCTGCTCAGCATGGCGTCGGCCGTGGCGGCGCGCAGCCAGGAGCGGGCGACCAGCGGCGCGCACGGCCGCAGGAGGAGCTGGCCGACCCCCGGCAGGCGCAGCGGCGATCTGCGGGCGACGGAGTTCCGCCAGGCGATCTCCTGCGCCCAGCCCGGGGCCTGCGTGAGCACGAGACGGTCGACCAGGTCGGGGCGGCGGGTGGCGATGTCCAGGCCGAGGTAGCCGAACGCGCAGGGAAACACCAGCCCCATCGGTGCACCGCCGAGGTCAGCCAGGAATGCCTCGACGACCCGGGCGGTCGCGGCGAAGGAGCCGTCGAAGCCGGCCGGCGGGGTCGAGAAGCCGAATCCCGGTGGCTCGAGGACCACCACCCGGTGACGCCCGGCGAGCCGGCTGATCACCTCGCTGTAGGCCTCCACGGTGACCGGCGGATCCGCGACGAACACCAGCGTCCGCCCCTGTCCGACGTCGCGGACGCGCAGCAGCGCACCGGCGGCCTCGACGACGTGCACCCCCGGTGTCCGGGCCGACGCGGGCAGCCCGCGCCGCAGCGGCCGAGCGAACCGCTCGTCGATCCGAGGTCCCCATCGCGTCGCCGGCACCCGTCCATGTCATCAGACCGGTGCCGGCCGGCGTCGACCGGAGCTGGTGAAGGCGAGACCAATCCGGCGCCGGTCTGGTGCCCGGTAATCCCCGACCTCGCAGCGCCAGAGCTATGTGCGGACGGCACCGACGACCACCCCTGGGGTCAGCGCCCCGGTCGCCGGCGTCCAGCAGGAAGAGCTGACACGGGCTATCCGTCTGTGTCCGTCCCTCCGCGCACCACGGTGATGACCGTGAGCGTCAGGGCGAAGGTGCCGCCGAACGCGGCGCCGCCGGCGAGCACCGCGCTGGCCAAGCTCTCACCGTTGACCCGGACAAGGATCCCGGTGATCACAGCCACCAGGGTCGATAGGGCGGCGAGGAATGCTAGAAGCAGGATCAGGACTGTCCGGCGTTCGTTGTGGTCTCTAAGTGGGTGTTCGACCCTGTTCTAGGCTTCATAAGCAGGTTAATCTTCCGCCCGGCGGCCACGCCCAGTGACTTCTCGAAGAAATCCATGTAAGGTCTGAGGCATTCTATCCGATATGACATCCATGCCGATGCCGAGTTCGAACTGAAGAGTCCTGTCTCATCCCGCTGCCTGATGTTCTGCGGCTTTCATCGGCGACGGAAAGGATTCTTCCCCCTTCCTTGCCGTCCAGCAGTGGCGCCACTCCGTCCGGCAGCGTCAGCTCGTCACCGCAAGGGCCCTGGTTGCCGAAGCGGACAATCTACGTAAGGCCGATCCACGTCTTGCTCTCGGGCTCGCTCTCGCCGCCGACACGATCGACAGCCAGGCCGGAGCGCGCACCAGCCTGAGCACCACCCTGAACGACACGCCCCTCCAGACCGTACTCGGCGAGACCAACACGGTTGTTTCGGCCGCGCTCTGCCTCACCAGGGATGAATGGCGCCGCTATGCCCCCGGCGTCCCGTACAGGAGCACCTGCCGGTAATCAGGACACAGCGTGCTCCTCGGTCCCTACCTGCCAACGGACCACCCCCTCGGGCGTGGGGACGACACAGGCATGCTCGCCAGCTGCCTGATCGCGAGTAGTCGACTACTCGTGCGCTGGGAGCCGCCATGCGCCACAGTCGGGACCGTGGCGGCGGGCGGCACAGCGACCCGACGAGGCCGATGGACACCATCAGCTGACCGCCCCCGGGGGGAGGCGCGGACGGATGTCGACGGTCGAGATGGCAGGGGTGGACCCGCGAAAGCGGGACGTCGCTGAACTCCTTGTCGAGGCCACCACGGTGTGTGCCGCGGCCTTCTGGCGCGACCTGGCCGAACGGGCGGCCAAGACGTTCTGTCAGACACTGATGGTCGTCCTGGGCGCGGGTCGAGTGGGCCTGATGTCCGCGTCGTGGGTCCTGTCGCTGTCCCTGGGGGCAGCGGCCGCCGCCCTGTCGTTGCTGACGTCCGTCGGCTCCCGGCTGGCTCCGATCGGGACGCCGATGTCGCCGAGTCTTGTCGACACCTTCCCCGAGATCTATGCGCGTGCGCGATCGGTGGGATTCCCTGCCGGACCAGGGGCGGGCGGTGCGGCGCGGCCGGCGTCGTCCTCGCCGCGGTCGGGGTCGGAATCGGCGCGGCCGGAGCCCGGTGCGGCGGGAGTTCGCGGCCTACGCCGACGGCGGGTTTCTTCCTGACTCTCCTGGCGCTCGGGCTGTCCTGACGAACCGACCAGCCGGATTATCTTCGTTCTATTGTCGCGCTCGAGTCACCGCGGCGGGAGATCTTCGACGCTGGGCCGGCGGTAAGGTTCGGTCGTGCGGGGGGGATGGTCATTGACGGGCCGGGCCGAGGAACTGGGTCTGGTCGACCGGGTGATGCGCCTGGCTTCGGGGCCCACGGGTGTGTTTCTCGCGGGTGAGGCTGGCGTCGGAAAGACGCGGCTGGCCCGGGAGGCGCTGGCGGCGGCGCGCCGCCGCGGGATGGTCGTGCGGTGGGCGACCGCGACCATGGCGACCCGGGGGATTCCGCTGGGCCTGTTCACGGTCTTTGGTGCTTCCGGCGGTGACCTCGCGACGGCGACGCGGCGGACCTTCGACCTGTTGAGCGACGGCGGGTCGGACGGCCGCCCCATTGTGCTCGGGGTGGACGACGNGCATCTGCTGGACGAGGTTTCGGCGCTTGTCCTGTACCAGTTGGCGTCCCGTGGGCTGGTCAGACTCGTGGTCACCGTCCGGAACGGAACGTTGGTGCCGGAGACGGTGACCGCCTTGTGGAAGGAGCAGTATCTGGAGCGTGTGGAGGTCGTGCCACTGGCCGAACCCACAGCGCGCGATCTTCTGCGGACGGTCCTGGGTGGTGACGTCGACAGCGTCAGCGCCCAGCGGATCTGGGCGCTGACCCGCGGGAATCCGCTGTATCTGCGGCTGCTCGTGGAGGGCGAACGGGCAGCCGGCCGGCTGCGGGCGACCGCGGGGGTGTGGCGCTGGTCGGGGGAGCCACGCCTGTCCCGTGGGCTCACGGAGCTGGTGGAGGCTCGGATGGGGGAGCTGCCGGAGCCGCTGCGAGACGTGATCGATCTCCTCGCGCTCAGCGAGCCACTCGGCGTCGTTCCCCTGGTGCGCCTGACCTCCCGGGCTGCCGTCGAGCAGGCCGAGGAGCGCGGCCTGCTGGAGATCAGCAGAGACGGACAGCGGCTGCACGCCCGGCTCGCCCACCCGCTCTACGGCGAGGTGCGTCGCGCGAGTACCGGCCTGCTGCGGGCCCGGCGGCTGCGCGGAACCCTCGCGACGACCCTCGGGGCCCTCGGCACCCGGCGCGCCGATGACGTTCTTCGCCAGGCCGTGCTGGTCATGGACTCGGATCTCACCCCGGACACCGGTCTGCTGCTCGCCGCCGCACGCGCGGCCAGCGTGCTCGGTGACGTCGGCCTGTCGGAGCGGCTCGCTCGGGCCGCGATCGCCGCCGGAAGCGGGTTCGAGGGCCGCCTCCTGCTCGCGTTCGCCCTGACCTGGCTCAACCGCGGGCAGGAGGCCGAGGAGCAGCTTCGCGTGTCGGAGCCGCTCGCGCGCAGCATCGTCGAGCAGAGCCTGGTGGCGATTCCCCGGGCCGGGAACCTGTTCTGGATCCTGCGGCAACCGGACGAGGCCGACGAGGTCCTGCGGCGCGCGGAACACGCCTTGGAGGCTCTGTCCGTCCCCGCCGGCGCATCGGTCGCCGTGGACGGGACGCTCAGCATCACCGACCCTGATCGCGCCGCCCAGGACGGCGCCACGGTCAGGGCGGCGCTGGCCGCGCTGCGCTGCACGTTCGATCTCTGGCTGGGCCGGCCCGCCGAGGCGGTGCGCGCGGCCCGCGCGGCGCTGGAGCAGACCACGCTGCCCGACGAATCGGTCGTCCTGGCCGGCTGGGGCCTGTCCGCCGGCCTGGGTGTCCTCGGCCGTTTCGACGAGGCCCGCCCGGAGTTCCCCCGGCTGCGCGGGGCGGTCGCCCGCATCGGTGACGGCCCGCTGCTCGCCATGGGCCTGCATGACCTGAGTGTTCTCGGTCTGCGCCTCGCCGGCCATCTCGACGAGGCGCAGACGCTGGCCCGGACGTCCTACGACGAGCTTCGTCAACCGTTCGGGAACTCCCACCTGATGGGGATCACGCTGCTCGGTCACGTGGCGGCGGCGCGCGGGTACGCGCGCACCGCCCTGCGCTGGCTGCGCGAGGCTCACGCCGGCCTGGTGGACGGTGGGCTGGGCGGGTGGGAGATCCGCGCGCTGATGAGCCTGACCCAGTCGTACGCGATGCTCGGCGCCGCCACCGAGGCCAGGGTGGCGCTGCACCAGCTGGAGACGGGGTGGCATCCCGGGTTCGCGCTCTTCGAACCGGACCGGGCGCTGGCCACGGCCTGGGTCTCAGCCGCCGAAGGGGCGATCAGCGAGGCGATCGCGACGCTGTGCCGCGCTGCCGAGAGGAACGCGGACAACGGGGAGTGGGGCTGGGAGGTGTTGCTTCGCCAGACGGCCGCCCGGTTCGGGTACCGGCAGGGTGCCGCGAGGCTGGCGTGGCTCGCGCAGCGGGTCACGGGTCCGCGCGCGTCGCAGGCGGCCGCGCATGCCGCCGCGCTGGCCGCCGACGACGGCGCGGCGCTGCTGTCCGTCTCCTCCCAGCTGGAAGACATGGGGGACCTGGCCGCCGCCGCCGACGCCGCGGCGCAGGCCGCACTGGTGCATACCCGTGCGGGCCGGCGGGGCCAGGCGTCAGTGGCCACCGCGCGGGCCGACCGTCTGGCCCGCGCGGGCGAGGGTCTCCTGACCCCGGCGCTGGCGGCGGCCCTGCGGCCGCTGCCCCTGACCGCGCGGGAACGCGAGATCGTCAGCCTCGCGACCCGGGGACTGTCCAACCTGGAGATCTCCGCGCGTCTGGTCATCTCGGTCCGCACCGTGGAAGGACATATCCTGCGCGCCGGACAGCGGCTCGGCGTACGCGGCCGAACCGGCCTGGCCGCCNCGGTGTGGGGCGACACACCGGCCTTCGAAGACGAGTAGTCGACTACTCGTGCGCCGCCCGCCCGCCCGCGCCACGGTCAATTCCTGGTCGCGTACGCGTGGCGATGCTTGGACGGCGCCGCGCCAGGAACGGGGAGATACGGATGCGGGGGCGTCTACTCGGACAGGCTCGGGCGCGACTGCAACGGTTGATGCGCGCCTCCTTCGAGCAGAAGAGCCCCTTCGGCATGTCTGATCCAGCCCAGGCCGGAGCTGATCGGGCTGTCGACCTACTGCGCGAGACTCTGCATACCGGCGACCCCACCGCGCTCAACACTGCCATCGACCTGTTCCACCAAGCGGTGGCGGCCACCCCGACCGACGATCCCGACCGCGCCGGGATGCTGTCCGACCTCGGCGGCGCCCTGCAGGTCCGGTTCGGGCGGATCGGGGAGCTGGGTGATCTGGA
>NZ_LJJX01000007.1:30557-34144 GCF_001421075.1 Frankia sp. CpI1-P
CGTGGTGGGGGCATCGCCGAGGGTACGGGTTCAGGCGGCTGCCGGCTGGGGGCGGGCGGCCGCGGGTGGGGAGCGGTGGGATGAGGCGGTGGCCGGGTTCACCGCCGCAGCCGAGCTCGTAGGCCAGCTCGCCCCTCGCAGCCTGGACCGCTCTGATCAGGAGCACCTCCTCGTCGCTCTGAGGAATCTGGGTGCGGACGCGGCGGTGTGCTGTGTCCAGGCCGGGCTGCCGGAGCGGGCGGTGGAGTTGTTCGAGGCGGGTCGGGGGGTGCTGCTCGGGCAGGCGTTGGATACCCGCACCGACCTGACCGACCTCACCGCGGCGTATCCCCGCTTGGCCGAGGCGTTCACCCGCCTCCGCGACGAACTGGATTCGGCGGACCCCACACGGACCTTCCCATCGCTCACCACCGTGGGACCGGACGGCATCAGCGCCGCCTACGACGACGGCGGTCGGCGGAGGTCGGCGGCGCTGGCGTTTGACGCGCTGATCGAGCAGATCCGCGGGCAGGACGGCTTCGAGGGCTTCCTGCGCCCCCCGTCGATCCGCGAGCTGCACGCTGCGGCCGTCGATGGCCCGGTGGTGATCGTCGCGGTGTCAGATTACGGATCCCATGCTTTGATCCTGATTCGCGACGAGGTCCATACCCTGCCGCTCCCCAGGCTGACCTCCGAAGCCGTCGACGACCGGGTGACTGCGTTCGTCACCGAGTCTTCCCCCGCTGGGGAGGAGGAGTTGGGGGACGTGCTGGGCTGGCTGTGGGACCAACTCGCAGCCCCCGTTCTGGGCCGGCTAGGTCTGACCGGTCATCCGCGGGATCAGGAGTGGCCGCGGGTGTGGTGGTGCACCTCCGGCCTGCTGTCGTTCCTGCCGTTGCACGCCGCTGGACATCATCACACCTGCCACGACGCCGTCCCCGCCACCGTTCTCGACCGTGCTATCTCCTCCTACACCCCGACGGTCCGCGCGCTCATCCACGCCCGCCGCCCCCTGCCCGAGCCTGTGCCCCACCGGCAGGAGCCGCACATCGTCGCGGTCGCCATGACCCACACCCCACCCGCCCTGGATCCCTCGGGGGAAGACATCTCCCTGAACGATCTTCCTGGCGCGAAGGAGGAAGTCGGCCACCTTGAAGCGCATTTCCCCGGCCGGGTGCGGCCCTTGATCGACCTGCGGGCGACCTACGCCACGGTGACCGAGGCCCTGCCGGCCTGCCGGTGGGCGCATTTCGCCTGCCATGGGATGGCCGACCTTGCCGACCCGTCGGCCAGCCGGCTGTTCCTGCACGACCACCGAACCCGGCCGCTGACCGTCCTCGACGTGACCCGGCTGCACCTCGACGGCGCGGAACTGGCGTTCCTGTCCGCCTGCGAGACCAGCCGGCCCGGCGACCTGCTCCCCGACGNGGCGATCCACCTGGCGTCGGCGTTCCAACTCGCCGGCTACCGTCACGTCATCGCCACCNTGTGGCCCATCGACGACACGGCCGCGGCCGATCTCACCGACGACATCTACGGCACCCTCGCCGCCAACGGTGACCGCCTCAACCCGGCCCGCGCGTTGCACGACGCGGTCCTCGGCCTTCGCGCGCTCAACCTCAACAGCCCACGCATCTGGGCCTCGCATCTCCACACCGGTGCCTGACCCCACCCCCCTACCGCTTGGAACCAGCCATGCCCGATGCGCTCGACACGGCGGGAATCCTCGCCGCCACGCACGCGATCCGCCCGCGCCTGTCCGCGCTCGTCGGCCCGGCCCACGCCGCGCAGCTCGACACCCAGCTCGCCGACGCCCTCACCCACCCCGACCCCACTCAGGCCGCGGCAGAGCTGGACCGGTTGCTCCGGAACCGCCCCCAGACCCGGGCGTTCCTGCGCCGTGTTCTCGCCGACGCCCCCCACTATCGACCGCCCACCCTCGACCAGGAAACCCAGCGGGCCGCCGACTCCAGCCGAGGAGTGGCGCTCGCCGGGGATTCCGGAGTCGTCGACGCCGACCGCTTCATCTGCCCGGATCCCGACTGCGACTACGCATGGCATCGGCCCTCGGTCGGCGACACCGTTCGCCACTGCCCCGACCATGCCGTCGCCCTGATTCCCGGCTGACAGGGCCAACGGCGTGCTCGACGAGTTCTGGAAGGCCATCGGCGGGAAACTCGCCGACCGCTGGGCCGCCCTCGCCGCTCCCGCACTCATCTTCTGGCTCGCCGGACTCGCCGCCTGGACCCACCACAACGGCGGCCTGCACACCCTGACCAGCCACACCGCCTGGCTCGACCGGCAGACCCCCACCGTCCAGATCCTCACCATCACCACCTGCCTGCTCACCATCGCCGCGTCCGCGGTGATCGTGAACCAGGCCGCCACCCCCGCCCTGCGCCTGCTCGAGGGTTACTGGCCCCCGTTCGCCGATCCGCTGCGCCACCGCCTCGCCGCCCGCGCCGCACGCCGCGCCGCCGACGACCAGACCGCCTGGCAGGCCGCCTACGCCGCCGTGCGCCCCCCGGCAGTCCCGACCAGCCGGCAACTCGCCGCGTACACCCGCCTGGAACAACGCCTCCGACGCCGCCCCACTCCCGGCGCCCCCGCCTACTACCTGCCCACCCCGATCGGGAACATCCTGCGCGCCGCCGAACGCCGCCCGGCCGACAAGTACGGCCTCGACACCATCATCTGCTGGCCGCGGCTGTGGCCCGCCCTCCCCGACACCCTGCGCGCCGACCTCCTCNCCGCCCGCGCCACCCTCGACACCGCCACCACCACCGCCCTGTGGGGACTGCTGTTCTGCGCCTTCACCCCGCTCNCCTGGCTCGCGATCCCCCTCGGCCTCGCCGTCACCACCCTCACCGTCACCACCGTCATCCCCGCTCGCGCCCACACCTTCGGCGACCTCATCGAAACCGCCTACGACACCCACCGCACCGCCCTCTACAGCCAGCTCCGCTGGCCCCTCCCCGCCACCCCAGCCGACGAGAAGGCCGCCGGTCAGGCCCTCACCGCCTACCTACTGCGCGGCTCCGACCGCCCCACCCCCACCTTCACCCCGCCTCCCTGACCGGCCCCGGTTTCCGCACTCCGAGACGGGACTTTCCAGCCCGCCTCAGAAACTTTCCTGTGGAGTCCTCGATCGTGCGTGCGCTCCTCGTCCGCCTGTTCGGTACGGCACTGTCGAATCCCGGCGTCCGGAATGGCACGACTCCTACCTTGGGAGCCCACGGATATTTCCTGGATTCGCCGACCGCCAATACGGACTTCTGGTAATGTCTTGATCTGTGGGGGCGCCTTCTGTCGCATCCGCAATCCTGCAGCGCCTGGTGGAGAGGGCGCGCGTGTGGCCGTCCGCATTCACTCCCCGTCGTACGCGGCAGAGTGGGTCGTCCGGTGGGCGATGTCACGTCAGACCAATATTCTCCGTCGTGATGACAAGGGGGACGTACAGCATGGATGGTCAGCCGGCCTGGCGTTTTTGCGACAAGTGTTTTGGTATCTTCTTCAACGGTGATCCGGACCCGAAGCGGAAGGGTCACTGCCCCGCGGGGGACGCTCACCACGCCCAGGGGTTCGTCTTCTACCTGCCACACGATGTG
>NZ_LJJX01000007.1:34299-199715 GCF_001421075.1 Frankia sp. CpI1-P
GCAGCCGGGGTGGCGCTTCTGTGACAAGTGCTTCGGCCTGTTCTTCAACGGTGACCCGGCGAAGAAGGGTCGCTGCCCCGCCGGGGACGCGCACCACGCTCAGGGATTCCTGTTCGTTCTTCCGCATCGTCCATTTCCGAACCCGTCAACGAAACTTCACTGGGTAGGGAGTTACGTCGAAGTGGACGGGTCGGGCTTCGAACCCAACCAGCCCGTCCAGATCGACTACCAGTTCAAAACTTCCACCGGTGGCGCGGCAGGCGATCCGCAAAATGTGGCAAGTGGTTCGACGGGGACTTTTTCCCACCAAATCCACGTCTACCCGGACACAAGTTCGGCGCTGGTCCGCGCCATTGATCTTGGATCGGGCGAGATCGTGCTGAACACATTGGAGAACTAAAAAGGGCCATCCCAGATCCTTCACGCTTCGATCAGGCGTGATCGTGGGCTGACCTCCCACCCTTGTTGATGCCGAGTTTTGCCGGTCAGGCCGGGTGCGGCCGTGGCGGGTGCCCCGTTGCCGCGCGGGGCAGACGTCCGGTCCACGCCCGGAACGGCATTTCTCCTGGTCTGCGGGGTGGGAGGTCGGTGGCTTCGGGTTATCCGGGGGCGGGCAGGGCGCAGTGTGTTGATCGCCTGGACGGCGAGTGGCGCCCAGGGGTGGTGGGCGGCGAGGTGCAGCACGGTCTGGAGGGCGTAGCGGGCGTGGCGGGCGAGCCAGCCGGCGAGTGAGAACAGCCGGTGGCAGAAGGCGGGCGATCGGCTCGCCGGCGTTGTCGGGCAAGGTGAACCCGACCGAATAGCCCACCCGGCGCCGGTGCAGCCACTCGACGAAGGCGTGGGTGCCACTTCCCGAGTCCGCGCGGACGAGCACCGCACGGGACCGGCGCAGCCGTCTGGGCAGCTGGCCGAGCGCGGCAGTGGTGCCGCCGACAGATCTTCGAGATGGCAGTGAAATCTGCGGTGGCGCGTGGTGACCTGGACGCCAATCCGCTCGCGGGTCTCGACTGAAGGCCGCCGCGGAGAAAGCCCCGGATCTTGAGGCCTTCTACGCCACGATCTACCATGCCGCGCTCCGACCCGGCGAACTCCAGGAACTGCGTCTCAACCAGCTGACGCTGCCGGCGTCCGGCTGGGGTGAGGCGCTTGTGGACGCCAACAATCCCGAGATTTCGCCCCGCTGGTCCGATGCTCCGGACGGGCCGCGGCAGGCGCGCGAACTCAAGCACCGGGCGAAGGGGGAGGTGCGTCAGGTGCCGTTGAACCCGCCGCTGGTCGCGATCCTGCGCCGCCATATCGACACGTTCGGCGTTACCGCCGACGGCAGACTGTTCCGGTCGGGACAGGACGGGCCGGTGAAGGCGATCCGGTACATCGCCAGGTGGCGGCAGGCCCGCGAGATCGCGCTCACGCCTGCCAAGCAGGCGTCACCGCTGGCGCGACGGCCGTACGACCTGCGGCATGCCGCGGTGTCGGGCTGACTGAACGCCGGCGTCCCGGTCACCCAGGTTGCGGAGCGGGCGGGCCACTCCGTGCGGGTGTGCCTGCTTGTCTACGCGAGGTGCATCGCCGGTGGGGACGAGGCCGCTCGGCGGCGGATCGACGCGGCGCTGGCCGCCGAGGCCGGGACGGCCGACGTGGTCCCGGCCGCGCGGCCGCCACGGTCTGGTCCACGAATAGGCCACGGCGAGCCGGACACGACCGGACCGGGCCGGCTGCAGCCGGACACCAGCCCGCACTCGGCCAACGACGTACCCGCACCCGAATTGGAGCTCTGACCAGCGGCAATGGGCTCTGATCAGGAGCGGGCGAGGTGGCGGCTGATCACCATGCGCTGAATCTGGTTGGTTCCTTCAAAGATTTGCATGATTTTGGCTTCGCGCATGTAGCGCTCGACGGGGTAGTCCTTGGTGTAGCCGGCGCCGCCGAAGACCTGGACGGCGTCCTCGGTGACCTTCATGACGGCGTCGGTGGCGACGAGCTTGGCGATGCTCGCGGCCTTGCCGGCGGGCAGGCCGGCGTCGCGGCGGCGGGCGGCGGCCAGGGTCGTCGCCCGGGCCGACTCGACGGCTGCGGCCATGTCGGCGAGCAGGAAGCCGAGGCCCTGATGGTCGATGATCGCCTTGCCGAACGCCTGGCGCTCCTTGGCGTAGGCGACCGCGTCGTCGAGGGCGCGCTGCGCCAGGCCGACCGCGGCGGCGGCGATGCCGAGCCGGCCGGCGTCCAGGGCCGACAGGGCGATCCGCAGGCCGTTGCCCTCCGTGCCGATGAGCCGGTCGGCGGGCACGGGGGCCTCGTCGAAGCCGATCTGCGTCGTCGGGGAGGCCGTCAGGCCCATCTTGCGCTCGGGCGGGTGGACGTCCATGCCGGCGGTGCCGGCGTCGACGAGGAAGCAGGAGATGCCCCCGGAGCGGTCCGCCGAGGTGCGGGCGAACACGGTGTAGAAGTCGGCGGCGCCGCCGTGCGTCACCCAGGCCTTCGTCCCGGACAGCCGGTAGCCGCCGTCGGGGTCGGGGCGGGCGGCCGTCGTCATCGCGGCCGGGTCGGAGCCGGCGTGCGGCTCGGACAGGCAGTAGGCGCCGAGGAGCCGGCCCGAC
Source organism: Frankia sp. CpI1-P (assembly GCF_001421075.1). Taxonomy (NCBI): domain Bacteria; kingdom Bacillati; phylum Actinomycetota; class Actinomycetes; order Frankiales; family Frankiaceae; genus Frankia; species Frankia sp. CpI1-P. The sequence continues at coordinate 36,897 of NZ_LJJX01000007.1, forward strand.
AGCAGCCGGGGCAGCAGGGCGGCGCGCTGGTCGTCGGTGCCGTGGTAGGCCAGCGGGAAGCAGCTCAGGCTGTGCACGCTCACCCCGACGGCGACCGACGCCGACCGGTAGGCGATCTCCTCCAGCACCTGCAGGTAGACCTCGTAGGGCTGGCCGCCGCCGCCGAACTCCTCCGGGTAGGGCAGCGCGAGCAGGCCGGCGTCGCCCAGGACGTGGAAGACCTCGCGGGGGAAACGGGCCTGCGCCTCGTCGTCGACGACGCGCGGCTCGATCTCCTTCTCGCCGATCGTGCGGACGAGGTCGATCAGCTCGCCGGCCTCGGGGGAGGGGAGTAGGCGGTCGGCCGGCATGACGTGCCTCCAGGGATCGCACCGAGGGACCGGGAGTCGCCCGGGGCTCACCGTGCGACTGGAAACGACAGTACCGCACGGAGTACCTAGGTACTGTCCAGTGCTGAGGTAGATTGATCGATCATGACGGTGAACTGGGACGTCGACACCTGGTCGGCCGCGACGGCCGGTGGACCGAGGACCAGCCGCCAGTCGACCCTGTTCGACGCGCTCGTCGGGATCTTCCTCGCGGAGGGGTTCGCCCGGTTCACCCTCGCGGACCTCGCCGGCCGGCTGCGGTGCTCGAAGTCGACGCTCTACACCCTCGCCCACAGCAAGGAACAGCTCGCGGTCGCCGTCGTTGTGCACTTCTTCCGCAGCGCCGCCGAACGGATCGACGACAGCCTGCGCAGTGCGCCCGACCCGGCCGATCGGCTGCGTCGCTACCTCGACGGGGTCGCCGCCGAGCTGCGCCCCGCCTCCGCGGCCTTCCGCGCCGACCTTGCCGCGTTCCCGCCCGCCCGCGCCATCTACGAGCGCAACACCAGCATCGCCGCGGCGAAGCTGCGCACCCTGGTCGCCGAGGGGGTGGCCGTCGGCGTCTTCCGGGAGGTCGACGCGCGGTTCGTCGGACAGGTCGCCACGCTCGCGATGGTCGGCATCCAGCAGGGCACCATCGAACGTGAGACGGGCCTTGTCGACGCCGACGCGTACGCCCAGCTCGCCGGCCTGCTGCTGCACGGTCTGGCCCGCCGGGACGGCGATGCGGCAAGCGGGCAGCAGATCAGGTCGGTCCCGGCGCTCACCGCGCCCGAGACCGCCGAACAGGCACCGACACGTCCTGCGCGCTCGGCGCCCGCCGACCCGCGCTCGGTGCCCGCCGACGATCGTCTGCGGACAGGCGGCTGAGCTGGGCGGGACGCTCTGGCACCGGATGAGAAGCCGGGCCGGCCCCGCCCTCGCGGACCGCGGTCGCGGGGGCGGGGGCGGGGCCGGTCGGCTCCGGGTGAGCGGGTGAGCGGGTGAGCGGGCGCGGTCAGCTTGCCCGGTCCCCCTTGGCCAGGTGGTTCCAGGTGGTGGGGCCGACCTCGCCGTCGACGAGAGCGTGGACCACTCCCTGGTAGTGCCGCACCCAGGCGGCGGTGCGCGGCCCGAACTCGCCGTCCAGCGCCAGCTTCGGCTGGTAGTGGGGGTCGAGCGTGTGGGAGGCGTCCTGCACGGCGTGGACGGCCTGGCCGCGCGAACCGGAGCGCACCGGCACGATCAGCACCGGCCAGGTGCGCTGGCCGACCTGCCCGTCGGGCGTCAGCCCATGCCGGGTCTGGAAATCGCGCACGGCGGCCGCGGTCCGCGGTCCGAAGGCGCCGTCAACCGGGACGCGCAGGTCGTGCGCGCCGAGAAGATACTGCACGAGCTGCACGGTGAGTCCGGCGTCACCGGACTTCTGAAGGGGCCAGACAAGTGCCATGAGGAGATCTCCCGTGTCGCGTGAGTGAAGGCGGATGGATGGTTTGGAACACTGCCAAGCCTGCGCTCGAAACCAGATTTCCGCCGCATTTCGTCGTGCTCGCGACACGCGGGAATTAGTCCGTACTTCTCCTTTCTTGTGGCCGCCTCGGACGCGCGGGAATGCCGCGACATTCTCGTTCGCACGGCAACGATTTCTTGCCGGCCGGCCGGCCGGCTGAAGCGAAGCGGGCGGGCGGGTTGGTTCAGGTCGGCTCGTACGCGGTCAGCGGCGGCGCGGGATAGGGGTCGAAGCCCGGGCGCCAGCCGGCGGCGAGTTTCCGCGTGGCGATACCGTCGGGCGCCCAGATGTGGCAGGTTCCGGTGAGGGCCGCGGCCTGCCGCCCGCTCACCACGGGACCCGAGCCTCCGGCCCGGTCTCCCGTCTGGGCGTCCGCCGTCTGGGCGTCCGCCGACGCGGGCGCGTCCGGGGGTTCGGCGCCGGGGGTGAGGCCGCGGCGGCGGGCATCGGCGGCGCTCAACGTCGCCTGGATGATGGCGGGGCCGGCGGCGCGGGCAAGCTCGTGCAGATGGGAACAGCCGTGGACGCCGGACACGGTCTCCCGCAGCGCGCGGGTGAACCCGCGGCGCACCGACAGCCCGACGAGGCGGTCGAAGCTCGGCCTGATCAGCGGGCACTCGGTGTGCGGGAAGGCGTTCATCCCCGACTCNACGGCGACGATCGTCAGGTCCGCCGTCCGCACGTGCAGGGCGAGCTGCATGTCGTGCAGCAGCACCCGGGCCGGGTCCGGATGCCAGGGCCGGGTGTCGCGCAGCCTCGCCTGGGCGATCAGCAGGTCGTCGGCCTGGTGGACCTCGATCTCGATCGTCCTGCGGTGCACCGGCGGCACGGCTGCTGGCATCGCGACTCCCCTCGCGCTCGCCCGGCGGCCGGCGCGCGGCCCCGGGGCTGGTCCGGCGGTCGGACCGAGGCCGGCTCACGGTGACCCGGCCCGCCCGGCCCACGCGGACTACGCGGCCTACCCGGCGGCGGCCGGGGCGGCGCCTCGGGGGCCGGGCGGGGACAGGTCGGCGAGCTGGGCCCGCACCCAGGCTGTCACGTCGCTGGCCGCGGGGTCGGCGGTCAGCGACGTGAACAGCACCGGGCGGGGGCCGCGGGCCGCCGCCGCGTCGCGGGCCATGACGCCGAGATCCGCGCCGACCATGGGCGCGAGATCCGTCTTGTTGATGACCAGCAGGTCGCTGAGGGTGACCCCGGGGCCGCCCTTGCGCGGCACCTTGTCGCCGCCGGCCACGTCGACGACGAAGATCTGCCGGTCGATCAGTCCGTAACTGAACGTCGCGGTGAGGTTGTCGCCGCCGNACTCGACGAGGACGAGGTCGAGGGGGCCGGTGTCGGCCTCCAGATCCTCAACCGTGTCCAGGTTGGCGGTGATGTCGTCGCGGATCGCCGTGTGCGGGCAGCAGCCGGTCTCCACCGCGCGGATCCGCTGCGGGTCCAGCACCCCGGCGCGGCGCAGGAAGTCGGCGTCCTCGGTCGTGTAGATGTCGTTGGTGACGACGCCGAGACGCAGGCTTGGCGCGAGGGAACGGCACAGCGCGGCGACGAGTGCGGTCTTGCCGCTGCCCACCGGGCCGCCGACGCCGATCCGCGGCGCCCGCCCGAGCGGCACCGGCCCCCCGCCACCGCCGTGCGCGTGCGGCGGATGCAGTTCGTCGTGACCGAGATGCATCGTCGGAGGCCTCTCAGGTGGGTGCGGTCGGGGCCGGGCGGTGGGCGGTGGGCGTCAGGCGGCGTGTTGCGCCGGGTGCGCCACGCCGAGCTGGGCCTGGTCGAGGAAGGCGCCGGGCATCGCCGCGAGGTCCGGCCGGGACGGCGCGGCCCCCGAGCGGACCAGCAGGTCCCCGAGAGCGGCGATCATCACCCCGTTGTCGGTGCAGCGCTTGCGGGCCGGGATCCGCAGCCGCAGGCCGGCCGCCTCGCACCGCTGCGCAGCCAGGGCCCGCAGCCGGCTGTTCGCCGCGACCCCGCCGACGATGAGCAGGTCACCGATCTCGTGGTCGCGGCAGGCGCGGATCGCCTTGGCGGTGAGCACGTCGACCACCGCCTCCTGGAACGACGCGATCACGTCCCCGGCGGGGACGGCGGAGTCGGGATGGGCCTCCACCCAGCGGGCGACGGCCGTCTTCAGCCCGGAGAAGGAGAAGGTGTAGGGCGCGTCGGTGCGGCCGGTCAGGGGGCGTGGGAACGCCAGCGCCGCCGGGTCGTTGCCGACCGCCTCGCGGTCGACCGCCGGCCCACCCGGGTAGGGCAGGCCGAGGACCCGGGCGACCTTGTCGAAGCATTCGCCGGCGGCGTCGTCGAGGGTGTCGCCGAGATGGACGATCGGGTCCCGGGCCAGGTCACCGACGCGCAGCAGCGACGTGTGTCCGCCGGAGACGATCAGCGCGATGAGCGGGTCGGGCAGCGGCTCGCCGTCGACGAGGTCCGCGGCGAGGTGGCCGGCGAGGTGGTGCACCCCGTAGAGCGGCACGTCGAGGGCGGTGGCGTAGGCCTTCGCCGCGGACACCCCGACGTGCAGCGCCGTGGCGAGGCCGGGGCCCGCGGTAACCGCCACGGCACCGATGTCGGCGGCGGTCAACCCGGCCGACGCCAGCGCCGCGCGCACGCACGGGACCAGCGCCTGCACGTGGGCCCGCGCCGCGATCTCCGGCACCACACCGCCGTAGCGGGCGTGCTGGTCCATACTCGTCGACAGGGCCTCGCCGAGCAGGACGCCGTCGCGGACGAGCGCGACGCCGGTCTCGTCGCAGGACGTCTCGATGCCCATCACCACCGGGCTGGGCTGCACCGGCATCGTTCNTGGCCTCCCTCGGACGGCGGACCGCCACCGTCCCTACCCGCGCTGGTCGGTACGACAGAGCACATCCGTACGCCAGTGCGACTGTGTCCGACAGCATGGCTGTGTCTGAACAGTGGTTCAGCGTCCGACAGGGCGAACTGCCCTGTGGTGTGAGATTACGCCGAGCCTCGGATAGCGAGTCGGCCCAGGTCAGCGTGGGTGGCCCGGCGGATCGGCCGCGGCGGCGCAGGTCCGGCACAGGCCGGTGAGCGCGGCGTGGTCGGGCTGCAGGCGGAACCCGAGCTGGCGGGCGAGCCGATCGGCGACGCCGTCGAGCAGATCGGCGGGTACGTCGCTGATCTCCCCGCAGCGGCGGCAGCGCACGTGCAGGTGGCCGCTGCCGGTCAGGGACGAGGCGAGATGGTAGACGGCGGGCCCGTGGTCGGGATGCACGTGGGTGACCAGGCCGAGCTCGCCGAGAGTCTCCACCGCCCGGTAGACGGTGGTGCGGTGCAGCCCCGGGACGATCTCGTCGGCGCGGGCGAGGACATCGTCGACGGAGAGGTGTTCGCTGGTCCCGGCGAGGACCCGCAGCACCGCCCGGCGCGCCGGGGTGACCCGCTCGCCGAGCGCCCGCAGCTCGGCGATCCCGGCCGCGGCGAGGTCAGGGCGGCCGGGGCCCGCCTCGTGCGCGGCGGCGGCCGGCGCCGCGGCGGTGCCGACGGGCCGGCGGTCCCGCATGACGTCCACCTCCGGACAACGATCGGCCGGCCGGCGGTGCTCCCGGGCGATGACCCCGCCGACTGTACCGATCATCCCTGCCCGTCCCGATCCGGTCGCCACGCGGCCCGGCGGTCATTGTTGCGGGCAGGTGACCGGCGTCTGACCGGCGTCCGGCGGTGGGCTCCCGGCGGTGGGCCGGCTTATGACACAGTGTCCGCCATGGCCGTGCTCCCCATCCGTACCGTCGGCGACCCTGTGCTGCGCACCCCGACGGCGCTCGTGACGACGTTCGACGCCGCCCTGGCGCGGCTCGTCGACGACATGATCGACACCATGTACGACGCGCCCGGTGTGGGGTTGGCCGCCCCGCAGATCGGCGTCGGCCTGCGGCTGTTCGTCTTCGACGTCGGCTACGACCCGCGCGACGTCACGGTGCCCCGCGTGCCCCGCGTCGTGGTCAACCCGGTGCTGGAACTGGGCGCCGACGGCGAGCGGCAGCACGGCCAGGAGGGCTGCCTGTCCGTGCCGGGCCTGCACTTCCCGACGACGCGGGCCCTGCGGGCGAGCGTCCGCGGGGTGGATGTCACGGGTGCGGCCGTGGAGTACGCCGGCGAGGGCCTGCTGGCCCGCTGCTTCCAGCACGAGGTCGACCATCTCGACGGCACCCTCTACCTCGACCGGCTGACCGGCGAGGACCGCAAGGCGGCCGTGCAGGCGTTGCGCGAGCCACCGCCGAGCCCGGAGCAGGTGCGCGCGGCCGGCGAGGAGCTACGCGCCCTGCGCCGCGCGGACCAGTAGACGGGGACGGCCTGGTGACGGGGACGGCCTGGTGACCTCGTGCGGCCTGGTGACCTCGTGCGGGCAGGTGACCTCGTGCGGGCGGTGACGGCGGCATGGCGATGCGGGGCGGGCTATCTTGGCATCCTCCCGCCCACGAGAATCGCGAGAACGCCGTCCGGGAGNATATGCCGCCCGGGAGCACGCCGGTGCATTGACGGTGTCGGCGACGTGACGATGTCGGTGGAGTGAGGAGTGGCAGCGGTGGCGGAGTTCTCCGGCGGGCCGTACAAACGGCCGTTCCGGTTCAACATTCAGTGTTCCTCGCCTGCGCAGGTCGACGCCCGGTCGTGGGCGGACCTCGCCCGGCAGGTCGAGGACCTGGGGTACGCGACGCTGACCGTCTCCGACCACCTCGACGAGCAGGTCGCTCCGATCGCGGCGCTGATGGCGGCGGCGGACGCCACGACCACGTTGCGCATCGGCGCGATGGTGTTCAGCAACGACTACCGGCATCCGGTCGTGCTCGCGAAGGAGGCGGCCACCCTCGACGCGCTGTCCGGGGGCCGGTTCGAACTCGGCCTCGGCGCCGGCTGGATGACGTCGGACTACGAGCGCGCCGGCCTGCCGCTGGACCCGCCGGGGGTGCGGATCAGCCGCCTCGCCGAATCCCTCGCCGTCATCAAGGGCATGTTCGCCGACGGCCCGCTGACCTTCCACGGCACGCACTACCAGGTCGCGGGGCTCAGCGGCACGCCGAAGCCGGTGCAGCGCCCCCACCCGCCGATCGTCATCGGCGGCGGCGGGCGGCGGCTGCTGACCCTGGCCGCACGGGAGGCCGACATCATCGGGCTGAACATGAACATGGTCGGCGGGGTCATCGACGCCTCCCTCGGCCCGAACGCGACGACGGCCGCCACCGAGGAGAAGGTCGGCTGGATCCGCGAGGCGGCCGGCGCCCGGTGGGACGAGCTCACCCTGCAGGTGCGCATCCACCTGGCGATCGTCACCGACAACCGCGGCGAGATCGTCGAGCAGCTCGCCGCCGGCTTCGGGCTGACCACCGAGCAGGCCTACGCCACCCCGCACGCGCTGTGCGGCTCGGTCGACCAGATCGTCGACGATCTCGTCGAACGCCGGGAGCGGTTCGGGATCAGCACCATCGGCGTCGCCCTTGACTCGCTGACCGCGCTGGCACCCGTCGTCGCGCGGCTCGCGGGCACCTGACCCGCCCGCCGGGCACCGCCGCGGTCCCGCCGTCCCCGCGGCCAGCCCCGCCGCCGGTTGCATCGTGAGTCCCGAATCCGTCCGAACGTCCGTCGTCGTCGAGGAGCCAGCGTTGGTCGAGCACATGAAGTGGTGGGGTTGGGGCCGGGAGAGTGTCTCCTTCAGTCACAGCGACAAGCCCGACCTGGCGCCGTTCGTGCGCACGAACATCGGTCTGGACATCACCCGCCCGCCCGCGCAGCCGCCGGCCTTCGCGGACCTGACGATCCCCGCGCCGACGCTGCCGGAGCCGCTGCGCGCGGCGCTCGTCGCCGCCGTCGGCGCCGAGCACGTCCACACCGACGCGCACATGCGGGTGGTGCACGCCTACGGCAAGAGCCTGCGTGACCTGGTCCGGATCCGCAACGCCGACCTCNGCCGGCTGCCTGACGCCGTCGTCTACCCGGACGGCGAACAGGCGGCGCGCGCCGTGCTCGCCGCGGCGCTCGACGCCGACGCGGTGGTCATCCCGTTCGGCGGCGGCTCCAACATCTCCGGCAGCCTGGAGGCGCCGCGCGCGGAGACCCGGCCGGTGATCTCCGTGGACCTGGGGCGCCTCGACCGCGTCCTGGAGATCGACGCCGACGCCCGGCTCGCCCGCATCCAGGCCGGCGCGCTCGGTCCGCACCTGGAGGAACAGCTCAACGCCCAGGGCTGGACGCTGGGTCACTTCCCGGACAGCTTCTCCCACTCCACCCTGGGCGGATGGATCGCCACCCGTTCGTCGGGCATGCAGTCCGACAAGTACGGCGACATCGCCGAGATCNCCCGGGCGGTGCGCGTCGTCNCCCCCGCNGGCGTCCTCGCGACCCGGCCCGTGCCCAGCCAGTCGACCGGGCCGAGCGTGCGGGAGATGATCCTCGGCAGCGAGGGCCGGCTCGGCATCATCACCGAGGCGACGGTGCAGGTCCACCGGGTGCCCGAGCAGCGCGTCATCCTCGGCTACTTCTTCCCCACCTGGGACGACGCGCTCGTGGCCATGCGGGAGATCGCCGAGAGCGAGGCCAGCCCGACCGTCACCCGGGTGTCCGACGCGAACGAGACCCGGTTCTCCTTCGCGACCCGCAAGAAGGGTTCGCTCGCCTCGGGGCTGGTCTCCGCCGGGCTGAAGCAGTACCTGCGCCGGGTCCGCAACTACGACCTGGACGCGATGTGCCTGTCGTTCATCGGCTTCGAGGGGACGCCGACGCACGTCAAGGCCCAGCGCAAGCTCGTCGGCGAGATCGTCGGGCGCCACGGCGGCATCTGCGTCGGCACCGGTCCCGGGCAGCTCTACGACCAGAAGAAGTTCGACACCCCCTACATCCGCGACTTCCTGCTCGGGCAGGGCGCGGTCGCGGACGTGTCGGAGACGTCGGCCTCCTGGTCCCAGCTCGGTCCGCTCTACCGCGGCGTGGTCGCCCGGGCCAACAAGGCGTTCGCGGAGATCGGCGTCGACGGCTGGATCATGTGCCACCTGTCGCACTCGTATCATTCCGGCGCCTGCCTGTACTTCACGTTCGCCTACGCCTCCCCGGTGACCCTCGAGGCGATCGAGGGCTATGACACGGTGAAGTCCGCGATCCAGCAGGGCTTCCTCGACCTCGCGGGCACCCTGTCGCACCACCACGCGGTCGGCGTCGAGCACGCCCCGTGGCTCGACGACGACATNTCCCCGGCTGGCGTGACTCTGCTCTCGGCGCTGTTCGACGGCATCGACCCCGGTCACAACCTCAACCCCGGCAAGATCATCCCGGGTACCGGTGCGGGTGGTGGGCCGGTGGGGGACTAGTCCCGGAGGGATGGTGGGGATGCGCACGATTCTGGTGGTCGGGATCGGGGCTGGGGATCCTGACCAGCTCACGATCCAGGCGGTCAAGGCTCTCGGCCGCGCCGACGTGTTCTTCGTGCTGGACAAGGGGCCGGCCAAGGACGACCTGGTCAGGCTGCGCCGGGAGATTCTGGACCGGCACGTCGGCGCCGGCGGCTACCGGGTCGTCGAGGCCCGCGACCCACGCCGTGACCGGAACCCGGCGGATGCGACCGCCTACGCCGCCGCCGTCGAGGACTGGCATGATCGCCGTGCCGAGCTGTACGAGCGGATGATCCTCGACGAGCTGGCCGACGACGGCTGCGGCGCGTTCCTCGTCTGGGGTGATCCGTCGCTCTACGACAGCACGCTGCGCATCATCGAGCGGGTCACCGCCCGCGGCCGGGTGGCGTTCGACTACGAGGTGATCCCCGGGATCACCAGCGTGCAGGCGCTGGCCGCGAGCCACCGGTTGGTGCTCAACCGCGTCGGCGGCGCCGTCGAGATCACCACCGGCCGCCGTCTCGCCGAGGGGTTCCCACCCGGGGTCGACGACGTCGTCGTCATGCTCGACGCGGACACCACCTTCCGCACCCTCGACGACCCCGACCTCGATATCTATTGGGGCGCCTACCTCGGCACCCCGGACGAGATGCTCATGCACGGCCGGGTCGCCGACGTCGGCAGCTCCATCGCCCGCACCCGCGCCGACGCCCGCCGCCGCAAGGGCTGGATCATGGACGTCTACCTGCTGCGCCGCCGCCCGCCCGCGGCCCCGCCCACCCCTGGCGACCGTCGCCCGTCCGCCTCCGACGCCGCCTCCGCCTCCGACGCCGCCTCCGCCTCCGACGCCGCCTCCGACGCCGCCTCCGCCTCTGACGCCGACGCCGACGCCGACATTCTCGACCAGCGTGCGCCCTGGCGGTGATGACCCCCGAAGGGCCGGAAGGTTCGACCGTGCTCGAACCTCGGCATCATCCCGTGCACATCCGATGGCGAGAATGCCTCAGCTGGCGATGAAGTCGAGCAGTTCCTGGTTGAAGTCCTGCTCGAACCGGCCGGTCAGGCCGTGCGGAGCACCGGGGTGGACCTTCAGCGTGGCGCTGGGCAGCAGCTTCACCGAGCGGGACGACGAGACCTCGATCGGCACGATCTGGTCATCGTCGCCATGCGAGAGGAGGACCGGGATGTCGATCTTCTTCAGGTCCTCGGTCANGTCCGTCTCGGAGAACGCGGCGATGCAGTCGTAGGCACCCTTGACCCCGACCGTCATGCACATCTGCCAGAAGGCGTCCCGGGTACCCTGCGACACGGTCGCGCCGTCGCGGTTGTTGCCGTAGAACGGTTCGCCGAGGTCCCGGTAGAACTGCCCCCGATCGGCGGTCAACCCGGCGCGCAGGCCGTCGAAAACCGCCCTCGGCGCGCCCCCCGGATCGCTGTCGGTGGCGAGCAGGTGCGGNGTCACCGCGCCCCGCAGCACAGCTCTGGCCACCCGGGCGGAGCCATGCCGACCCAGATAGTGGGCCACTTCGCCCCCACCGGTGGAGTGGCCGACCAGGACGGCGTCGGCCAGATCGAGGGCCTCGATCACCTGGGCGAGGTCGTCGGCGTAGGTGTCCATGTCGTTGCCGTCCCAGGTCTGGCTGGACCGTCCGCCGCCACGGCGATCGTGGGCGATTCCGCGGTACCCGTGGTCGGCGACGAGCTTGAGCTGGTTGTCCCAGACATCGGCGGTCAGCGGCCAACCGTGGCTGAACACGACCGGCTGGCCGGAGCCCCAGTCCTTGTAGAAGATCTCGGCGCCGTCCCTTGTGGTGATCGTGGGCACGGTGATCATCCTCCCGTCGGCAGGTCTGCTGTGGCGTCCGCCAGGGCGCGGCCGGGCGCGGTCTCGCCGGGGCTGACAGTAGACGCTGCGTAGCCGATCAGGCCGGTATGGCGACGCGGTGCGCCGGCGCCACGATCGCATCGCACCGTGGCCGTCCGTTCGGCCGACCGGCCGGCCGCCGCCGCCGGGTCAGCGGGCGGGCACGGGGGACTGGGCGGCGGTGTCGGGCTGGGCGGCGGCGAGGCTGAGCTCGTCATCGACGGGGGCGAAGAAACGGTCGATCTCGGCCGGGTCGACCTCGTCGAGGCTGGCCGGTGACCATCGAGGGTTGCGGTCCTTGTCGACGACCGCCGCCCGGATGCCCTCGACGAGGTCCGCCGTCGTGAGGGTCGCCCGGGCCAACCGGTACTCCTGGTCGAGCGCCGCCTCGAGGCTCGTCATCGACCGGGCGGCCCGCAGTGCGCGCAGCGTGACGGTCAGCGACGTCGGACACTTGCTGCCGATCTCCGCCGCGTCGGCAGCCGCCGCCGGCATGGGGCTCGCCGCGAGCGCCGCGACGATCTCGGTGACCTTGTCGCTGCGGTAGAGCTCGTCGATCCACGCGCGGTCGGTGGTGAGGTGCCCGGGCGGCGGGGTGTGGGCGGCGAAGTCGAAGGCGGCGAGCGCGGCGGCCGGGTCGGCGGCGTGGCGCAGCGCGTCGAGCAGCTCGGGGATGCGGTCGGCGGGCAGGTAGTGGTCGGCCAGGCCGGCGGTGATCGCGTCGGCGGCGCCGATGCGGGCCGCGGTGAGCGCGAGATGCGTGCCGAGTTCACCGGGGGCGTGGGACAACAGCCAGGTGCCGCCGACGTCGGGAATGAAGCCGATGCCGACCTCGGGCATGCTCAGCACCGACCGCTCGGTGACGATGCGGACCCCACCGTGCGCCGAGACGCCGATGCCGCCGCCCATGACGATCCCATCCATGATCGCGATGTACGGCTTGGGAAACCTGCCGATGCGGGCGTTGAGCCGGTACTCGTCGGCCCAGAACGCCAGCGCCCGCTCGGGTGTCCCGGCGAGCACCGCCGCGCGGATCGCCCGGATGTCCCCGCCGGCGCACAGCCCGCGCTCGCCCGCACCGTCGATGACGACGGCAGCGACCGTCGGGTCGTCCGCCCAGTCCCGCAGCGCCGCGTCCAGCAGGCCGACCATGGTCCCGGTGAGCGCGTTGATCGACCGCGGCCGGTTCAGGGTGAGCCGCCCGAGCCGCCCGCCCTGGCCCTCCCGCCGCACCAGCACCTCCGGCTCCGGTGCCGTCCCGGGTGCCGAACCGGTGCGGTACGGGGCATCGGCCGCGTGCGGAGACATGGATTCGCCATCCTTCGAGTCGGAGAGCACTGAGTCGGAGAGCACTGAGTCGGAGAGCATGGGGTCGGAGAGCATTGCGTCGGGGAACGTCGGTCGGGCAACGTCGGTGATTGCGGTTCATCCTGCCGGCCCAGGGCCGCACGCGGTAGGGATCGCCCCCAGCGGCCACCGAGCCCGACCAAGGTCATCCGACATCGTGGCCCAGGTTCCGGCGACGATCAGATGATCGTTTCGTTGCCGCGATAAATGGGATGCGACGGGTTGTGGTGGCGTGCCAATCTGACGGCCATAGCTCCTCTCGGCAGCACCGACCTTGACCCGGCGGCCTACGGCGAACACATCGCCGACGTATATGACGAGTGGTATTCCGCGCCGGACAGGCAGCCCGAGGTGGCCGTGGCGGTCGACTTCCTGCGGACGCGGGTCGGCGCCGGGCCCGCGCTGGAACTCGGCGTCGGAACGGGGCGCCTCGCCTTGCCGTTTGCGGCCCGCGGGACGGCCGTCGTCGGCATCGACGCCTCCCCGCGGATGGTCGCCCGGCTGCGGGGCAAGCCCGGCGGGTCCGAGATCGAGGTCGTGGTCGGCGACTTCGCCGAGGTCGACGCCCCGGGCGGACCGTTCGGGCTGGTGTATGTCGTGTTCAACACCTTCTTCGCGCTGGCCGACCAGGATGCGCAGGTGCGCTGCTTCGCGAACGTGGCGGCCGCGCTGCGGCCGGGCGGCGTGTTCGTCATGGAGGCGTTCGTCCCGGACGTCGTCCGGTACGACCGAGGTCAGCGCGTGCAGGCGGACCGTCTGGACGGGGAGACGACGCACCTGAACGTCTCGCTGCACGACCCGGTCTCCCAGCGGGTGCGCAGTCACCACATCGTCCTTGGGTCGGGCGGTGTGGGCACCTATCCGGTCGACATCCGGTACGCCTGGCCGAGCGAGCTGGATCTGATGGGCCGACTCGCCGGCCTGGAACTCGCCGAGCGATGGGCGGGTTGGAACGGCGAGCCCTTCACGGCGACCAGCACGTCCCACATCTCCGTCTGGCGCAGGCCGCAGTGACACATCAACCGGGGGCCGCGCCCCGGCCGGGGACCTCGCATCAATCTGGCGTGGACGGGCCGGCGTTGAACCGGGCGCACTGGGACGAGCGGGTGCCACTTCACCTGAACGGTGCGTTCTACGACGTGGNGGGGTTCAGACGGCGTCCCGACGTGCTTCGGGCCTTCGAGGTGGCCGAGGTCGGCGAGGTGTCCGGGAAGCGGCTGGTGCACCTGCAGTGTCATATCGGGTTGGACTCCCTGTCGTGGGCGGGGAGGGGGGCCGCCGTGGTCGGCCTGGACTTCTCCGCGCCCGCGGTCGAGGCGGCGCGGGCGCTCGCCGTCGAGATCGGGGTGGATGCCCGGTTCGTCGTGGCCGACGTGTACGACGCGGTCGAGGCGCTGGACGGCGAAACCTTCGACGTCGTCTACACGGGCGTCGGCGCCCTGCCCTGGCTGGCGGATCTGCACCGGTGGGCCCGGGTCGTGGCACGCCTGCTCGCGCCCGGTGGGTTCCTCTACCTGGCCGAATCCCATCCGTTCGCCCACACCCTGGACGAGGCCACCGGCACCACGGTGGCCTACGACTACTTCGCCGAGGGGCCATTCGTCTCGACCGACACCGGCAGCTACGCCGACCGCCTCGCCGCCACGACGCAGAACACCACCGTGCAGTACGAGCACCGGCTCGGCAGCGTGGTCTCGGCGATCGCCGCCGCCGGTCTGCGGATCGAGTTCCTGCACGAACACGACAGAGCCCTGTTCGCGCAGTTCGAGTCCCTCGTCCGCGGCCCGGACGGCTTCCGCCCGCCCGAGGGTCGTCACCGTCTGCCGCTCATGTACTCGCTGCGAGCCACCAAGCCCGGCCACCCGGACGCATGATGCGGTTCCGCCNGGAGCCGGAGCCCGGGCGTGGCGCGGTTCCGCGGAACCGCGGCGCCGCGGAACACCATGATCATCGGGGTTGAGGGCGCGCCGCAGGGGTCAGACGACGTCGCGTTTTTCGGGGAAGTGGCAGGCGACCTGGTGGCCGGGGGCGCGTGCGANCAGGGGTGGGGTCTCGGTGCGGCAGATCTCCTGGGCCTTCCAGCAGCGCGGGTGGAAGCGGCAGGCCGCCGGCGGGTTCAGCGGGCTGGGCACCTCGTCGCGCAGGCGGATGCGTTCGCGGCGGCGGTGGCTGGTGGGGTCGGGGATCGGCACCGCGGACAGCAGCGCGTGCGTGTAGGGGTGCAGCGCGCCGGAGAACAGGTCGGTGCGCTCGGCGAGTTCGATGATCTGCCCGAGGTACATGACGGCGACGCGGTCGCTGATGTGGCGCACCATCGACAGGTCGTGGGCGATGAACAGGTAGGTCAGGCCGAACTCGGCGCGCAGGCCGTCGAGCAGGTTGATGATCTGCGCGCGGATGGACACGTCGAGGGCGGACACCGGCTCGTCGGCGATGATGAGCTTGGGGCGGGTGGCCAGCGCCCGGGCGATGCCGATGCGCTGGCGTTGGCCGCCGGAGAACTCGTTGGGGTAACGGTTGTAGTGCTCCGGGTTGAGGCCGACGAGTTCGAGCAGTTCCCGGACCCGGGCGCGGATGCCGCCGCGGGGCACCTGCTTCTGGATGCGCAGGGGCGCGGCGACGATCGCACCGATGGTGTGGCGGGGGTTCAGCGACGAGTACGGATCCTGGAAGATCATCTGGATGTCGCGACGCAACGGGCGCAGCTCGCGCGTGGACAGGTGGCTGATGTCCCGGCCGTCGAAGACGACCGAGCCGGACGTCGGTTCGAGCAGCCGGGAGATGAGCCGACCGGTCGTCGACTTGCCGCTGCCGGACTCGCCGACCAGGCCGAGCGTCGTGCCGCGGTCGATGGCGAAGCCCACCCCGTCGACGGCGCGGACCGCGCCCGCGCCGCGGCGCACCAGCGTGCCGCGGCGCACCGGGAACAGCTTGGTCAGGTCGGTGACGCGCACCAGCTCGTCGCCCCCGCCGGTCGAACGGCTCCGCGGTGCGCTGGCCTCGGCGGTCGCCGCCGGTCCAGCGCCGGATGCCGGTGCGTGGGCGGGCTGGGCTGGCACCGCGCCCTCACCGGCCGGCGGGGACGGCGAGTCCTTCGTCAGGTGGTCGTTCATAGCGTGGGAAGCACCTCCTCGCGCAGCAGGCGCCGGCGTTCCGCGACCGGCAGGTGGCAGGCGACCCGGTGGCCGGGGGAGGTCTCGGCCAGGGGCGGGCGCGTCGTGCTCGTCGCGGGCCCGGCGAGCTCGCGGTAGGTACAGCGGGGATGGAACGGGCAGCCCGGCGGCACGTTGATCAGGCTCGGCGGGCTGCCCGGGATGGTGCGCAGCGTGGTCTCGAGCTGGCGGTCGAGCCTGGTGATCGACTGCAGCAGGCCCCAGGTGTAGGGGTGTTCGGCGTGGGCGAAGACCTCCTCGACTCCGCCGTACTCCATCGCCTGCCCGGCGTACATCACCAGGATGTCGTGGCTGATCTCGGCGACCACGCCGAGCTCGTGGGTGATGATGACGATCGCCGAGTTGAACTCCTTCTGGAGCTCGCGCATCAGGTCGAGGATCTGCGCCTGGACGGTGACGTCGAGGGCGGTCGTCGGCTCGTCGGCGATGAGCAGCTCCGGGTTGCAGGACACCGCCATGGCAATCATGGCCCGCTGTCGCATGCCGCCGGAGAACTGGTGCGGGTAGTCGTCGAGGCGCCGGGCGGGTTCGGGGATGCCGACGAGGTCGAGCAGCTCGGTGGCGCGCCGGCGGGCCGCCGCCTTGCTCACCCGGTTGTGCACCCGGTAGGCCTCGACGATCTGGTCGCCGACGGTGAACTGCGGGTGCATCGACGACAGTGGATCCTGGAAGATCATTGCCATCCGCCGGCCGCGCAGCCCGCGGACCCGTTCGGCCGGCGCGGTGACGAGATCCTCGCCGTCGAGGCGGATCTCCCCGGCGATGCTGACCCGCCGGCCGCGCCGGTGCAGGCCCATGATCGCCAGGCTGGTGACGCTCTTGCCGGAGCCGGACTCGCCGACGATGCCGAGCGTGCGGCCGCGTTCGACGGAGAAGCTCAGCCTGTCCACGGCGTGCACGACGCCGTCGTCCGTGCGGAAGCTGACCGTGAGGTCGCGCACCTCCAGAAACGGCGTGCCGCTCGGCGCCGGCGCCGGCGCCGTGGCGGGGGTCGGGGCTTCGGTGGTGGACGTGGTGTCGGTCATGACGGCCGCACTCTCGGGTCGATGAACGCGTAGGTGACGTCGACCAGGACGTTGGCCAGGATGATGAAGAACGCCGCGAACAGCGTCACCCCCATCGTCACCGGCAGGTCCTGGGTGTTCACCGCGTCGATGGAGATGGCGCCGAGACCGCGGAAGCCGAACGTGTGCTCGGTGAGGATCGCGCCGCCGAACAGCACCCCCAGATCCAGGCCGAAGATGGTGACGATCGGCGTCAGCGCGGGGCGCAGCGCGTGTTTGCCGATCACCGTGCGTTCCCGCAGGCCCTTCGCGCGCGCCGTCCGGACGTAGTCCTCACCCAGAGTCTCGATCATGCTGGCCCGGGTCAGCCGCTGGTAGTTGGCGGTGTAAAGCAGCGACAGCACGAGCCACGCCGGGATCAGGTTCCACGCCCACAACGCCGGATTGTGGGTGAAGTCCACGTAGTGGACGTTGTCGATGATGTGCCATTTGTAGCTGACGAGCAGCAACAGCAGCAGCCCGGTGAAATACACCGGCAGCGACACGCCGGCCAGCGACACCGCGGCGGCGATCCGGTCGAACAGGCCGCCGCGGCGCACCGCCGAGATCACGCCGGTGCTCACGCCGACGACGAGGAACAGCACGGCCGCGCCGATCGACAGCGACGCCGTCACCGGCAGCGCGTCGACGATCTCCGACCACACCGGCTGGTCGTTGCGGAAGGAATAACCCAGGCACGGCGCCGGGCACCAGCTTCGATCCGAGCCGGAGTCGAAGTGGCGGCCGACGAAGACGCCCCGCAGGAAATCCCAGTACTGGTCGACGTACGACCGGTCGAGGCCGAGTTTCCTCGTCACCCCGGCGATGGTGGCGGGGTCCGGGCTGCGCCCGGCGAACAGCACCGCCGGATTGTTGCCCAGCGCCTTCGGAACGACGAAGAACAGGACGAAGGCGAGCACGCTGACCAGCCACAGGATGACGATGCCGCCGATCAGCCGGCCCAGGATGAACCTGGCCACGTCACCTCCCTCGGACAGTGGGTCGGGACCGGGCCCGCGCCGGCGGACACTCGCGGCGGAACGCCGCCGGCGCGGACCCGGTCATTCACTTGACGACGCCGAACTGGGCGAAGTCCGCCATGCCGTACGCGGAGGTGAAGTAGATGTTCGTCGTGCGGTCGCTGAACAGGTTCAGCGCCTTGTCGTAGACCAGCGGAATGTAGGCGGCGGACTTCACGACCGCCTTGTCGGTGTCGGTCCAGATCCGCTGGGCCTTGGCCTCGTCGGTGGTGGCGATGCCGTCGTCGAGGCCGGAGTTGACCGCCGGGTCGTTGAGCTCGGCGTAGTTGCTGTTCCCGGCGGGGAGGATCTTGCGGCCGTCGACGATGGAGCTCAGCATCGCGTACGGCGTCGGCCAGTCCGGGCCCCAGGCGGCCATCGCCAGCCCGATGCCGTTCTTGTGGACGTTCGCCGGGATGCCGATCGTCGAGGAGAAGTACTGCGACGGGGCGCTCTTGTTGATCGTCACCTTCACGCCGATCTTCGCCAGCGACGCCTGGACCGCCTCGGCCTGCGCGACCTCCTTGCCGTTGCTGCGGCTGGCCAGCGTGGTGGAGAAGCCGTTCGGCTGGCCGCAGGCGGTGAGCTCCTGCTTGGCCTTGGCGACGTCGCCCTTGCTGCCCGCGGTCGGGAACAGGTCGAAGGACTTGTAGTACTTCAGCGGCGGGGTGAGCATCGTCGTGGCGACCGCGCCGCCGCCGACCGGGCCACCGCGGGCGAGCTGCTGGGCGGTCTTGTCGAGGGCGTAGGCGACGGCGTTGCGGCAGTGGACGTTGTCGAACGGCTTGACCTGCGTCATCACGGACAGGTAGCGGATGAAGCCGGTGACGTCGTTGGTGGTCCGGTCCTTGCGCAGCGACGGATCGCCGAGGATCTTGTTCTGCGCGCTGATCTGCACGCCGGTCTGGCCGACGTAGAAGTCGGNGCTGTTGGCCAGCAGCCGGTTGTCGACGTCGTCGAGGTCGAGGCCCATCGTGACCTCGATGCGGTCCGGCAGCGCCTTGTTCACCGTGTCCGTCTTCGGGTCCCAGTGCGGGTTGCGGACGAAGGTAATGATCTTGTTCGGGGTGTACTTCTCGATCTGGTACGGGCCGGAGGAGACCGGCTTGAAGGTGTAGTTCGCGCCCGTGTCCTTGGCCTTCGGCACCGGGGTGACGCCCGGCAGCGCCATGACGAAGTTCCAGTCCGCGAACGGCTTGTTCAGGTGGAAGGTGATCGTCTTGTCGTCCGGGGTCTCGACCGACTTCAGACCCAGCTTGTTCGGGTCGGTGTCCTTGTAGGGGCCCGGGTAGGGGGCGCTGGGGTCGTCGAGGTAGTCGATGAGGTAGGTCGGGCCGCCGTTGATGACGTCGGTGGCGAAGACCCGCTCGACGGCGTACTTGATGTCCTTCNACGTGATCGGCGTGCCGTCGGCGAACGTGATCCCGTCCTTGAGCGTGTACGTCCAGGTCTTCAGGTCCGACGAGGTCGGCACCGCGGTCGCCAGGTCACCNGTGAGCTTCGGCGTGCCCGGCTGCGGGGAGTAGGTGACGAGCTGGCGGGAGATCCAGCGCTGCTGGTCCCAGCAGTTCGCGTAGTACGTGCGGGCGGGGTCCCAGTAGTCGCAGTNGGAGTCGTTCAGGGCGCGCAGCGTCCCGCCGGACTTGTCGGACGGGTGCAGCAGCGCGTCGCTGGNCCCCGCCGACGAGGTGCCGTTCGACGAGCTGCTCCCCGAGGATGTGCCATTGGATCCGCCGCTCGAACCGCCGCCCCCGCTGCTGCCGCCGCACGCGGCCAGCACCAGCCCGGCGGCGGCGGCGAGCGCCCCCATCCGGATGAGATTTGCACGCCGTTTCATGAATCTCCCTCACACGTGTGCCGGTCCCGCCGTGTCGCGGGCGGGTCGGCCCGGATGTCCCGCGGGATGACCGGCGCGGGAAGCCGGCAGGCAGCGGCGCGCCGGGCGCCGCGGGTGGAGCGCGATCATCGGCCGCCGCGTGGGTCGAAGGCGTCGCGCAGGCCGTCGCCGAGCAGGTTGAACGCGAGCACGGTGGCGAAGATTGCCAGTCCCGGGGCCAGCATGAAAATCGGCTCGATGCTGTACCAGCCGTGCGAGGCGACGGCCAGCGAATCACCCCAGGAGGCGGTCGGTGGCCGGACCCCGACCCCGAGATACGACAGCGCCGCCTCGTTGAGAATGTTCGTGGGAATGAGCAGCGTCGCGTACACGAGTACCGGCGCGGCGACGTTCGGCAGCAGCTCCCGGAACATCACCGTGAACGTCCCCGCGCCGAGCGAGCGGGACGCCTCGATGAACTCCCTTTCCCGCAGCGACAGCACCTGCCCGCGGACGATGCGTCCGATGTACGGCCAGGCGAATATCCCGATGACGAAGACCAGTACCCCGATCCGCAGCCCCGAACCCGACAGACCGAACGCCTTGTTCGGAATCACCGCCACGATCGCGATCGCGAACAGCACCGACGGCACGGACAGCAGCAGGTCCATGAGCCGCGCGATGATCGTGTCCCACAGCCCGCCGAGATACCCGGCGAGCATCCCGAGAACCGTGCCGATGATCACTGCCGTCGCGGTCGCCAGGAGCGCGACCAGCAACGATACCCGCGCGCCGTAGACGGTCCGGCTGAAGATGTCCCGGCCGTTGACCGGCTCCACCCCGAGCAGATAATGCCAGCTCATCCCGCCGAAACGCCCCCGTGGCGCGGCGGTGTTCGGATCAAGAAGGTCGTAGTGCGGCTCGTTCGGCGGATGTCCCAGCAGCGAGACCATGACCGGCGCGAATATGGCGATCAGTGCAAGGAGGATCAGGAAGACTCCGCTGATCATTGCCGGTTTGTCGCGCCGCNGCCGGATCCAGCCGGATCGCCATAGCGATCGACCCTCCGGCTGAACGACGGCCGGGGCGGCAACAGATTCGACCATCATCTCGCCCGGCGGAGCCGTCATCGTCCTACCACCACCCATCCTGGCCGCGAATTCGTCTTCCCGATGCGGTCGCGGGAACGCTAGCCAGCCGCAGTGGTGATGAATAGCCGTGGACGGTAGTTGACCCGGAAACTTTTCGTCTTCGCTACATGGCGCGCGCCGCCGACATCATCAGATTTTCTTCGGACATACATCGAAGACATCGCTGTAACACCGACACGTCGATCACCTGTGTGGACCCGGTGCCACAACCACCCGTATCGGTCACAACGGGTCAGACCGGACGCCCTCTGGGGCGCTGCAGATCTTGCCGGGGCCGGCGACAGGTCCGGGGCCGGCGACAGGTCCGGGGCCGGCGACAGGTGCCGGGGTCAGCGGGAGATGCGGATGTGCCGCCTACTGCGGTGGCCCGCGGCGATCGTGGCCGATGGCCGGATACCGGTCAGGGCGCCCGCATCGGCCTTGCCCGCATCGGCCTTGCCCGCATCGGCCTTGCCCGCATCGGCCCGAGAGTCGGCGTCGTGACTCTCGGCCAGGGTGGGGGTGCCCGGGCTCTCGACCAGGCCGTCGGGGACGTGGCGGGCCGGGCGGGGGCCGATGGGCAGCGGGTGATCCGGGCGCAGGCTCGCGACGATTCGCCAGACGCCCCGGTAGCCGTGGGTCACGTGGAGGTGGTAGTCGAGGTCGCCGGTGCTGAGAAAGCGCTCGGCGCAGGCGAGGTCGGAGCGCGGGCAGGGGTAGACGGTCACGGGGACCTCCCACGGGCGGATCGCGGTCGGCGGCGCGGATCGCGGTCGCTGCCGCGGATCACGCCTTGGGCGATCACCGTGGGGCCACCTCGGTCGGGGACGCGGCGACGCAATGCTGCTGGTCGGCTACGACAATGTTTCACGGTACGGTCCGCGGTCGGCATGCGCATCCCGGGCGGGGCAGACTGGAGGCATGCCTAGCGCGCCGTCTTCGTCCCCCGACCCGACCGGTGGCATCCGGCTGCCGGTGACCGCACCGGACGCCGAGGGTGAGGTGGTCGAGCTCTGTCGGGACCTGCTCCGCTTCGAGTCGGTCAACCGCGGCAACGGCGACGGCCACGAGCGCCCGATCGCCGAGTACGTCGCCGCGAAGCTCGCCGAGGTGGGGATCGAGCCGACCATCCTGGAGTCGGAGCCGGGCCGTACCAGCGTCGTGGCCCGCATCGAGGGCACCGACCCGTCCCGCGCGCCGCTGCTCATCCACGGCCATCTCGACGTGGTGCCCGCCGACGCCAGCCAGTGGCGGGTGCCGCCGTTCTCCGGTGAGGAGGTCGACGGCTGCCTGTGGGGGCGCGGCGCCGTCGACATGAAGGACATGGACGCGATGACCCTCGCGGTTGTGCGCGATCTCGCCCGCTCCGGCCGCAAGCCGCCGCGCGACCTCGTCGTCGCCTTCCTCGCGGACGAGGAGGCCGGCGGTGTGCTCGGCGCCCGCTGGCTCGTCGAGCACCATCCCGACCTGTTCGCCGACTGCTCCGAGGCCATCGGCGAGGTCGGCGGCTTCTCCTACACCGTCTCCGACGACCTGCGGCTCTACCTCATCGAGACGGCCGAGAAGGGCCTGGCCTGGATGAAGCTGACCGCGTCCGGCCGGGCCGGGCACGGGTCGATGATCAGCGACGACAACGCGGTCACCGCGCTGTGCGAGGCGGTGGCGCGCCTGGGGCGCCACGAGTTCCCGCTCGTGCTCACCCCGACGGTGCGGGTGTTCCTCAACGAGCTGGGGGAGGCGCTCGGCGTCGAGTTCGACCTCGACGACCTGCAGACCACGGTCANCAAGCTCGGCCCCGTCGCCCGGATGATCGGCGCGACGCTGCGCAACACCGTCAACCCGACCCAGTTGCAGGCCGGCGAGAAGGTCAACGTCATCCCCGGCGAGGCCACCGCCTACGTCGACGGCCGCTACCTGCCGGGCCAGGAGGAGGAGTTCATCCGCCAGCTCGACGAGATCCTCGGACCGGACATCCGCCGCGAGTGGGTCGTCCACGACGGGGCCGTCGAGACCGGTTTCGACGGGGCGCTGGTGGAGGCGATGGGCGCCTCGCTGCGCGCGGAGGACCCGATCGCCCGGCCGGTGCCCTACATGCTCTCCGGCGGGACGGACGCCAAGTCCTTCTCCCGGCTGGGGATCCGTTGCTTTGGCTTCTCCCCCCTGCTTCTGCCCGCGGACCTGGACTTCTCCGGGATGTTCCACGGCGTGGACGAGCGGGTGCCGGTCGAGTCCCTGCGCTTCGGCGTCCGGGTCCTGGACCGTTTCCTGCGCGCCTGCTGACCTCGCCGGGTCGCCGCGGTGCGGGGTCTGCTGTTCGTGGAGGCCCAGGACCGTGGTTTCGCCGTGCGTGAGGCAACGGAGTCGGGTGCGGTCGGGTGTGCCGAGNGGCTTTTGTCCTCGGGTGTGCGACTGAGAGTGCGATCTCCATGCCTGTTCCCGTCGACTCGCGCACTTCGGCGCTTCCGGCGCACGCGAATCGGTGGACGGGTGGCGACTGGCAGGAGCGGCGAGACCGGAGGCCGAACGGTNAATGACGCCGCGCCGCAGTACTGAAATCTGTACTTCGGTACTGTGGATATGCCTCGGTGTCGGGACGTCGTGCTGACGGCACCATGTTCCGGCGATTTCGCGGCGACTTCGAGGGTCCTTCCGATGGTTACCTTGTCATCGCGATCATCGTCCTGCGACGACGGAGTCGCGCCGCGACCTCCTCGGCGTCGGCGCTGTCCGTGGCGGGATTCGTCGGTTCATGCCTTTCCGCGGCGATGATGATGGCTGCGCCGGCCAGGCGTTCCCCCCGGGGGTCCCACCAGGCCGGAGGGGGACACGGGTCGGGCGGCGGGTCCGGCGATCGTGCACGCGTAGCCGGCGTGGGCGCCGAGCAGCGGATGGTGCACGGCGGCGCGCTTCCGGTCGTGCCGGTTCGGGGCGACGACGCCGGTGGGCGGAACGGGCTGGCGGTCGCGTCGGCTCACGGCATCCGCCGGCCGCGCAGCACGCTGTCGACGAGCAGGAAGAACGCGCCACCCCACAGGTGGGTCGTCAGGGCGTCGGCGCTCGCCAGGCCCGTGACGAGTAGGACCGCTGCGGCGGTGAGGCCGACGACCACCCGCAGCACGGCGGCAGCCGCCCAGAGCGGTGGCGGTTCCGGGTCGCTCGAGGCGGGCTCGATCGGTTCGTGGAGATCCTCCCTGCCCTCCGGGAAGTCCCCGTTCCCGGGAGATACGTGTTCCCTCGGGGGCGGGGGTTCGTCGTTCCCCGGAGGTTCGTCGTTCCCTGGGGGTTGGCCGTTCCCCGAGGGTTCGTCGTTTCCCGAGGGTTGGTCGTTGCCTGGAGGGTCGACACTGGCTGTGTTGGCCTCGAGAGGGTCCACGTCGTGGGCACAGTGTGCCAGGACGACGACCACGACGACAGGCAGAAGCTGTTGGCGTGGGGTGGGCTGGACCATCGAAGTCTCTCCTTTGATCGATCTTGCTGTGGGTGGCCGTTCCATCGCGGTGGAGTGGCGTTGAGTGCCTGGCTGAGCGGCGTCGAGGTGCTGCCGTCGGGCTGCGGCGACGGACGTCCCCCACCCGAGTGCGCGGACAATGCGGCCGACACGGCACCACAGCGACGATGGAGTAGCTCAATCTAGCTACACCGGTGGCACTATGTGACTAGTACCAGGCGGTGTCAACATCCACTCGCGGGGGAGGGGGCCACGGTGACGTCGGTCCGGGTGCGCTCGGGTCGAGCGGCGCGAGATCGGCGCCCGACCCCGCGCGGTGCCCCCGGTCCCCGTGTGCGGGGACCGATCGTCGGCCGTGAGAAAACACCGGCGCCTTTGCAGGTGCATCACCCTTTACTTCTCCTTCCGGGGGCGGACAGTCGGACCGTACGTGGGATTCCGGCTGGATGTCCACCAGTAAGACCACCCGGGAGAATGCGTGGCAAGATGACGCAACAACGGCTTTGGGGTGGNGCCGTTCGCGATGCGCGTGTGGACCGGGTGCGACAGGCATGTCGCATCCGGAGCCGGCGTGCTACCAGCCCTGTCGTCGCGATGCGACTGGGTTTCCGCATTCCGTCGTCACTCGAAAGAAGGACCGATGCCCGGGGCTCCACAGCGGTCCCCTCGGCAGCTCGCCGACCCTGACCTGGCCGCACTCATCGAATACCGACACGATCTTCACCGGCGTCATCCGGTGCCCGCCGACCAGATCGCCCGCTGGATCCTGCCGGACGATCCCTGGAAGAACCAGCGGAGTCTGTCGAGGAAGATTCTCCGTCTGTTCCAGGATGGAATAGGAAAATCGTCTGCCCAATGGATCTATTTTCAGGGGCAGATCCAACTCGGGGTCCCGCCCGAGGATCGCGACACCGCGCTCGACGAGTGCGGCCGCCTCTACCGCAAGGCGTTTCCGCAGGCCACCGACTGTCCGTACCCGGCGNCCGACCCCGTCGCCGCGGGTTTCGACCCGCTTCGAATCGTCATCCGCACCCAGGACAGGCTGTTGGAGAACGCCCTGCACGAGCTCAGGCAGATGCAGGCGTTACTCGAGGAGACGCGGTGGGAGGCGCGGACGCGTGAGGCCGGCCTGAGCGCCGCGATCGACTCCCGCGACCACATCCTCGAGGTCGGGTCCAGGGAGTGCGACCGGGCGCATCGCGAGGCCGCCGCGGCCCGCGACGCGCTACGTGCCGCCACCGAACGGGCCGCGGGGCTCGAGGAAGAGGCGCGGGCCCTCACCGCGCAGAAGCAGGAGCTCGCCGCACAGGTGGCAGAGCTCGCCGTGCAGATGACGGAGCTCGCCGACCAGGTGCAACGGTTGCGACAGCAGGTTGCGACTCCCGCCGACCGTCCAGGACACCCCGCCGCGACCACCTGCGCGGTGACTGTCGCATCAGCGCCCGAGCCCCCGGCGGCGCCCGAGCCCGAGCCCCCAGCGGCGTCAGCATTCGCGGCGGTGCCCGCATCGCTCGCGGCGGTGCCCGCATCACGGCCGGCCTTCGACGCGCCGTTACCCGCCGGCGGGTGGCTTCCGCGCGGGCTGCCGCTCGCGGACTGGAAGGCCCGCCACATCCTGGTCTGCTGGATCCTGGCGCTGCATCTGCCGCTGATCGCCGGCTACGCCTGCTACCAGGGCGCGTCTGTCGGCCACGCCCTGGTCGCGGCGCTGCCGCCGCTGCTGCTGCTCGCCGCCGCGGGGCTGCCGGGGGGACCGCGAATCCGCACGCTGGCCGCGGGCGCCGGACTGCTGTGCTCCTCGACGATCCTGATGTTCCTCGCCGGNGGCGCCTGCCAGCTCGTCCTGCACTTCGTCGTCGTCACCGCCCTGCTCGCCCTGTACGAGGACTGGACGACCCATCTGCTCGGCCTGCCCGTCGTGTTCATCGCCGACCCCGTCGTGCGACACACCGTCGCAGGCGGCCGTGATCCGTTCGGACCCGTGTGGATCGTCGGCGGGTTCGTCGTCGCGCTCACCGGCGTCCAGCTCGTCCTGCGCCGTCACGGCGAACAATCCCGCCAACGGGCCGCCCATTACCGCGGCCAGCTCTACGAAGGGCAGGAAAGCCTCATGGCCCGTATCGAGGAGACCGACCGGCTCCGTAGCGAACTCGTCACGACCGTCAGCCACGAGTTCCGCGCACCGCTGGCCGGCATCCGCGCCACCCTGGCAACCCTGCGCAGCGAGCGCGACCGTCTGTCCGACGCCCGGATCGACGAGCTGCTCGACGACGCCGCCGGGTCCTCACGACGCCTGCATCGCCTGCTGGAGAACATGCTCACCGCGGCGACCGCCACCGCCGTCGTCGACGACGACGTCCGCACCGACCTGCCGTCGGTGCTCGCCGAAGTCGTCGAGACGCTGCGGGCCGCCGTCCCCGCCCGCGCGAGCAGCGTCATCATCGACGCCGCGGGCCGCCTGCCCGTTCGGATGGCCCACGGCGCGCTGCACCAGCTCGTCACGAACCTCCTCGACAACGCCGCCACGTACGCCCAGCCTGGCGCCCCGATTCGGCTGACCGCCGGGCAGGTCGGCGACGAAGCCGTCCTACGCGTGCGCAACCCCGGACCCGACCTCGACCCCGACACCATCCGCGGCCTGTTCGAACCGTTCGGCCGTCACCCCGGCGCCGAGGGCCGCCCCGAGGACGGCGCCCAACTCGGCCTGTATGTCGTGCGCCGGCTCGTCGAGGTCCACGGCGGCCGGCTACGGATGACCGCCCAGGACGGCGAGATCGTCGTCGAGGTCAACCTCGCCACCGCCTCCACCGCGGGCACCGCCTCCACCGCGAGCACCGCCACCACCGCGAGCACCGCCTCCACCGCGAGCACCGTCGGCACCGTCGCGCCAGCACCGCCCGTCCCCCGGTCGCACCCCACTCCACCGGCCGCCGTGCCCGCCCAAGCCCGTGCTCACGCCCGCGCCCGTTGACGCAGACTCGGGCCCGGCCCATCGCGGCGGCTGGGAGGCGCACGTGCCGCCGAGGCGGCCCATGGGTCAAGGATGACAGGTGGCCCGGGTCACTCCTGCGCCCCCGGCGGGCGCGGTTTCCTGGACAGACACGTCCCGTGCCGCTCGTCCGTGAAGTGTCACCCGTCGTGTAAGTGTTGCCGTCGCTGCGTGACATCATGGCGGATGTGACCGACGACGCAGTGTCCGCCGCTGGCCTCGGGCCGTCCGCCGAGGTCCCGGCGGACGGCCCGTCGGTCACCTTCGCCTATCTGGTGCAGGTCAGTCTGGACGGCAGCCGGTGGGTGGCTGATCGGACGGAGCCGTCCGGCGGCTTCGAGCACAGCCCGGGTACCGCGGCGCAGGTCGCCTGCCAGGTGCTGCGCCGCCGTTTCGTCCAGTTGCGGGCCGACGAGGACGCCCGGTGGCGCGACGTGTGGTTCCGCGCCGACGTCTGGTCCCTCGACCGGCCCACCGGCTCGGCGCAGGCTGGCCAGCCGGGTTCGCCGGGGGTCCCGCTGACCGGCTGGGCGCTGTCGGGGCGGCATCTGCAAAGCCGTGGGATTGCCCCGGACGCCGTGGAGGTGCGCACGCCCGCCCAGGTTCGCCGCGAGGTCGGCCGCTGATCGGAGTCGGGCCGCGGCGGTGAGGCGCCCGCGCAACATGCTGGGCGGGGGGCGGTGAGGCGCCCGCGCACCGTGCCGGGCGGCGGGGCCCGTGGTGGGCGGAGCGGCGTCAGGTGGGCAGGTAGCCGGGCAGGCCGCCCGGGCGCCGGCGGCGGCGCAGGACGACACGGCGCGACCCGTCGGGGAACAGGCGCAGGCGTTCCAGCTCCCAGTCGCCGAACTCGGCGTGCATCGTCAGGATCTGCACGGCCGCCCGGCGGTCCGTTCCTGGCGGCATGTACAGCTTCTGGTATTCCAGCTCGACCCCAGCCAAAGCGACCTGACCTCGACTTTGCGGACGATGGGACGGTTTGCCGACAATGGGACGGTTTGCCGACGATGGGACGGTTGCCGACGACGGAATGTGGCGGACGGTGCGACGGGCACGGGCGCGAGGTCCGGATGCTCCGTTACGGCGGGGGACAGGGCCACCGTTCGGCCCCACCACGTTAACCGTCCCGCTACCTCCCGCAAGGGACTGCGGCGCGTTGGGGGCCCGGCTGTTGCGGGTTCGTACCGGCCTGCCGATCATGACACGGCGGGCTGGCCGGCGCATCGGCGACGGGCGGGACTTCGGCGCACGCAGAGCGCCCCGGGGGAACGTAGGCCACGGGGCCGCATGGAGGAGGGCGCATGGCGGACTTCAGGACGCGGCGGGCCTCAGGGGACGTAGGAGAGGGTGAAGGCCAGCGTGGCGTAGAGCGTCATCGCCGCGGTCGAGGCGACGAGGGCGAACGTGAAGACTTCCCGGCGGGNGGTGACCAGCGCCGCGACCAGCAGGAACGGGAAGGCGCCGTAGACGTAGCGTTCCGCCGAGTCGAGGTTGCTGCCGGTGAGCACGGCCGCGAGCACCAGCGCGCTCCACAGCACGTAGGAGACCGGCAACCGCCGGGCCATCACCACCAGGCCCACCAGGGCCAGCAGCAGCCACGGCACGTGCAGGCCCGTGCCCAGCTCGCCGGAGAAGGCCCCGCGGGCGGCGTGCCACAGCACCGACAGGGGGTTGCCGGTGCTGCCGTGGCGGGCCTCGTCACGTTGGAGGGTGAACGGCGCCAGGCCGTCGCCGTAGGTCCGGGCCGACCAGAGCACGTAGATCGCGGCGCCGGCCGGTGCCGCGAGCACTGCCACCAGTCGGCGTAGCAGGTCCCGCGGGCCGATGCCGCCCGCCGGCGCGGCCCGTCCGGATCCGCTCGCCGCGGCGGCCCGCTCCGCCTCGTTCGCCGCAGTGGCCCGCTTCGTCCCGTTCGTCCCGTTCGCCGCGGTGGCCCGCCTCGCCCCGTTCACCGGGGTGGCCGTCGGGGGGCCGAGGCGGCGCAGACCGGGCCAGGGCAGTCCGCGGGCCGCCTCCACGGCGACGGGGACGGCCAGCAGGACGCCGAGCGGCCGGCACAGCCCGCCGAGCAGGGCGGCCGCGGCCGCGAGCTCCCACCGGCGGCTGCGCGCGCCGAGGAACACCGCCACCGCCAGCAGCCCGGCCAGCGCCTCGGCGTATCCCATGACCAGGACGAACGCGGGCGGCGCGAGGGCAGCGAACCAGATCAGCCGGAAGGTCGCGTCCGAACCGAGCCCCTCGAGGCGGGCCAGGCGGACCAGCGCCAGGGCGAAGCCGACGGCGCACAGGTTGACCACCAGCAGCAGCACGATGCCGACATGAGCACCGGCGCCCGGCAGGTGGGACAGGACCCGCACCAGCGTGGGCAGCAGCGGGAAGAAACGGCGGCTTTCACTGCCGGCGCCGCTGTAGCCGACCTCGGCGATCGTCTTGTACCAGCCGGCATCCCATCCGAGCAGGTCGGTGGTCTGCAGCCGGGCACCCTGGTCGCCGCGGGCGTTGTCGGCGATGAACTTCGTCATCGCCAGGGCGGCGCCGACGACCAGCCGGGCGGCGAGCCAGGCGAGTACGACCTCCCGCAGGCACCACGGGTCGTCCCGGCGGACCAGCGCGCGTCGCCGGCCCGCGGTGCGTCGGCGAGACGCGGATCGGGTGCCGTCGAATGGGACGGTGCCACCGGGTGGGACGGTGCCACCGGGTGGGACGGTGCCGGCCAGTGGGGCGATGCCTTCGAGTGGGGGAGGGGGGTCGCGCGGGATGGTGGAGTCGCCTGGGGCGGCGGGAACGGGCGGGGGGACGGCGGGGTCGTGCGCGGGGGGCGTCCCCGGCTCGGATGCCGGGCCTGGGCCCGGCTGTGGACCGGGGTGGGCGGACGTCCCCCGCGCGGTGGTCACTGCGCCTGGAAGCGCAGCAGCGAGTAGTTCTCGTACACCTTCGCCGGCAGGCCCTGCTCCATGACCTCGTCCGCATGCGGGCGGGCGTTCTGCAGGGTCCCGCGGACCTGCGTGCACAGCACCTCGTAGGTCCGGTAGGAGCCGGAGCCGGCGAGGAAGACGGTGTGCTGCGGGCCGGCCTCGGTCAGCGCGCGCCGTGCGATCGCCTGGCCGTCGGCCTTGGCGTTGCGATCCTCGTAGTCCACCCAGTCGACCCGGTCCGGTGGCGCGTAGGTCGGCACCACGTACACCTTCAGCCAGGACGGGACGGTGCGGGCGAGCCCCGGGCCGAGCTGGTCGGGGCAGACCAGCATGACGTCGCCGGGTCGCGCGAGCCGCTGGAGCACCTGGGCGGCCTCGCCGGCCTGCGACCGTTCCCGCCGGATGTCGGTGGTGCCGGCCAGCAGGCCGACCAGGGCCGCGACGGCGACGACCCCGTGGAACACCCGCCGGTCCCCGATGATCGTGGCACCCAGGCCGATGACGAGCAGGAACGGAACGAAGGCGGTAGCGGTGTACCGGTCGGCCCAGGCGTTGCCGACGAGCTTGCCGGCCGTCACCGCGACGACGAGGGTGCCCGTGGCCAGGAAGAACATCGTGCGGCCCGGTTCGAGACCGCGCAGGTCGATCAGGATGAACCGGCCGCCGGGACTGCGCCCGGCGATCCCGGCGGCGGCCAGGCCCGTGATGAGAAACAGCAGCAGGCGGCCGAGGGTCGTCGGTCCGCCGGCCCACTGGCCGTAGGCGTGGGAGATCGCCGCGTAGCTGGCCGGCTCGCCCCAGGGGGTGCCGGTGTGGGCGAGCTGGTTGAAGAAGTTCGGCAGCCACGGGGAGAAGACGATCGCGCCGCCGACGATGCCGAGCAGCCCGTAGACCGGCCCGCGCCGTTGCGGCGTCAGGTATCGGCTGGACGACGGGGACCGGCCGGACGACGGGGACCGGCCGGACGAACGATGGCTGCGCGCGCCGGGCGGGCGGCCCGTCGGGCCGCCGTTGACCGCCCCGGCTCCCGGCCGAGGCATGGCGGCGGTCGCCGGCATCGAGGAGACCGGCCCGCTCGGCGGCGACACCAGCCCCGGCGGCGACACCAGCCCCGGCGGCGACATCGCGGCGGTCGGCGGCGCCGCCGCGGTCGCCGAGGCCACGCCGAGCTGGCGGGCGCGGCGCGCGCGGTACCAGGGGCGCAGGGTGAGCAGCCCGGTCAGCCACACGGCGACGGTGAGCAGCAGGTACAGGCACCAGTAGTGGGTCAGCGCCAGGCAGCCGGCGGCGAGGGACAGTCCGATCACCGAGCGCACCGACGGCGCCCGCAGCACCCGCTCCAGGGCGAGTCCGCCGAGCGCGGTGAGCAGCACGATCAGGCTGTACATCCGGGTCTCGGTGCCGAAGTACAGCGCGAACGGCGAGGTCAGGTACAGCACGACGGTGACCTTCGCCGCGCGGGCGTTCACCACCCGGCGGGCCAGCACGAACAGCGGCCATGCCGCGGCGATGTTGATCACGGCGGACAGGGACCGGACGGCGAGGTTGGTCTCCCCGAACACGGCGATCCACCCGTGCAGCACCAGGTAGTACAGCGGCGGTGAGCCGTCCTGCAGCAAACCGTCCCACATGGTCACGCCCGACCCGCCGAGGGGGAGTCGCGCGATGGCGACGCTCTGCGCCTCGTCGAGCCACAACGCCTGGTTGGCGGTGAAGCGCACGATGACCGCGGCGGCCACAAGCACCCCCACGACCACCGCGAACATCCGCCCCGCGCGGTCGGGCGCGTTCCCGACCCGGTCGACCGGCCCGGGGAGCTGCTCCGCCGGCCGGACCGCGACATCCGTCACGGTCAGTCCCTTCCGTCCACGTTGCCCGCGGTGCGGCGGGGTCAACCGGGCCACGATCCGGCCGACCAGGCAGGTCCGCACCCGGTGCAGGTCTCGTGCGGCAGCCCCCGCGCCGCGGCGATGCCGGGCGGGCGCGGGGGGCAGACCGCGGATTGCATGCCGGGGCGGTGGGCTGGCCACCGAAGCCGCCGCCAGGGCGCGCCTGGCGGGCGCGGAGCGTACCGTCCCGCATTCTGGCCGGGTCGGCCGCCGACGGCACGTCGAAGGCACCGCGCGCCGACGACCGAAGATCCCGGCCAGGTTCTTCGTCGGCGGTCGGCGGGTTCGACCCGGCCGGATGTCCCGGCGGGCCGAGCCGCCGCGCTCAGCAGGTCGGTCCGGGCGTCAGCGCTTGGCCGCGCCGCCGGACGACACCTCCTCGTGGTAGTCCTCCTCGACGTTGACCTCCCACACGTCGTGCTTCGTGCCGTCGATGATGTTCTCGACGGTCAGCATGGCGGTCAGCATCGAGTGGTCCTGGTTGTTGTACCGGTGCATGCCGTTGCGGCCCACCGGGTGCACGTTCGGCGTGTTCTCGGNCAGCCAGGCCCGAATGATATCGACGTTGCTCTTGTACTGCATGTCGTAGTACGGGTACGCCTTCGGCATCCGCACGACGTATCCCTGCTCGACCTGGGACGCCCGGATGAGCCCGAGCTCGACGAGTTCCTTGGTGGCCAGCTTGACGAGGTCCTCGTCCGAGCTGCTCCACGTCTCGTCGCCCTCGAAGACGAAGTACTCCAGCCCCAGACAGGTCCGCCCGTCCTTCACCAGGAACGGCGACCAGGAGGCGAAGTTCTGGATCCGGCCGACCTTGACCGTGGGGGAGTGGATGTAGATCCAGTTGTCCGGGAACCCGGCCGACTCCGGCACGACGAGGGCGACGGTGAGGAAGTCGCGGTATTTCAGCGCGTTCGCCGCGGCCAGGACGTGGTCGGGCACCGGCGGGTCCATCACGCGGACCAGCGACGAGAACGACATGGACGAGATGATCTCGTCGGCGGGGTACTGGTACTCGCTGCCGATGTCGGTGCGCGACGACTCCGGCGCGCCGGCGCCCGGGCCGTAGCCGCCGGTCACCGTGGTGGTGACGCCGGTCGCGCGACCGCCCTCGTGATGGATCTTACGGACCTTCTCCTCGAAGACCACCCGACCGCCCTGCTTGACGATCTTGTCGGTGGCGGTCTCCCACATCATTCCGGGCCCGTACTTGGGGTACTGGAACTCCTCGATGAGGGAGGTGATGTCGGTCTGGTTCCGCTTGGGCAGCACCGAGT
This sequence comes from Frankia sp. CpI1-P, assembly GCF_001421075.1. Taxonomy (NCBI): domain Bacteria; kingdom Bacillati; phylum Actinomycetota; class Actinomycetes; order Frankiales; family Frankiaceae; genus Frankia; species Frankia sp. CpI1-P. The sequence goes on from NZ_LJJX01000007.1 coordinate 70,001, forward strand.
TCACGATGGCATTCATCATGGACAGGCTCTTGATGCGCTGCGCCGCCCAGTCCGACGGCATCTCGCTGACCGGAACGCCCCACAGCTTCTCGGTGTAGGTCTTGAAGAACGTGCGGTAAAGCCGCCAGCCGAAGNGGGCCACCAGCCAGTTCTCGTAGTTGCTCTGGTCGGCCGGCGGACGCACGCGGGCCGCGGCGTAGGAGGCGATGCAGCGCGCCGCCTCCACCAGGCCCAGCCCGCCGAGCGCGTTCGTCGCCTTCAGCGGGTAGTCGAAGAACTTCCCGTTGTAGTAGATGCGGCTCGATCGCGGCCGGAGCAGGAAGTCCTCGTCCGGCAGGATCTCGTGCCAGAGCTTCTCGACCTCAGGCACCTTCGTGAAGAAACGGTGGCCGCCGATGTCGAAACGCCAGCCGTCCCGCTGCGCGGTACGGCTGATTCCGCCGACGACCGAGTCACCCTCGATAATCGTCACGGGCACGTCCCGTTTCACCAGCTCCCAGCCGGCGGACAGACCTGCCGGCCCGGCTCCGATGACGACTACCTCTGGCTTTTCGGTCACTGTGCCGGACCTCTCCTCAACACACCTTCATGGTCACTCCCGCGGCCGGATGCGGGGCATCGGCCGCCGGGGGCGCCGGACCCTGGGACCGGCCTCGGGGGGAAGTCTCGCATGCGGACGGGTGTGACCCGCCCGCACCCCCTCGCGGTCACCGGCTCGATCATCCGTGGTACATCCGGACTATTCCCCCTGTCCCCCCGGCGATCGGGTGAGTCCGTCGGCCGTGCCCCGGCCCGCCTCTGGCATCGTGCGGGCATGGGTTTGCCTGCATCCGGCCCGCGGCGGCCGGTCGCGGCGCGGCCCGAAGGTGCTGACCCGGGTCCGGACCGGACGCTGCCGGCGATCCTCGTCGGCTGGTGCGCCGTCGCCTGGGGCATCGCGGCGAAGGACGGCCGGTATGGCGCCTGGGCGATGGCCGCCGTCCTGCTCGGCACCGCCGCCGCCGCGTTCGCCACCGTCCGTCACCGCCCGCCGTCCGAGTCCTCCGTGTCCGCGTCCGCGGGCGTCGCCGCCGGCCGCGGGCGGGCGTGGGGCAATGCCTGGCTGCTCGTCGCGATCACCGTCGGGTTGGGCCCGATCGTGCGCCATCCCCGCTACTACGCCGCCGGGCCGCTGGCCGCCGCGGCCGACGCGCTCGCGATCGTCGCCGGTCTGCTCGCCGCCGCCGTCCTGGTGGCGCTGTCCGCACGGCCGGCCCGCGGGAGACCGGTGCCGGCGGGTCTCGCGGCGGCGCGGCGGGTGCTCGGCTCGCCCGCGCTGTTCTGGGTCGTGCTCGGCCTGGCGGGAGCCGCGGGGGTCGCCACCATCCGGGCGGCGCCCGCGCCCCGCATCGACGTGTTCCACCTGCTGCAGGTCTCCACGTCGGGGCTGGCGCACGGCGCGGACATGTACCGCCAGCAGTGGGCGCCGAGCCGGGCCGCCTACCCCGTCGACGGCCTGTTCGACGTCTACCCCTACCTGCCGCTGACCTCGGTGCTGCTCGCGCCGTCGCGGCTGCTGCTCGGCGACGTCCGCTACGGCCTGCTCCTGGCGCTCGCGGCGGCGGCGATCTGCGCGCGCCGCCTCGCCACCGGCCCGCGCGGCGGAGACGGGACGGTCCGCGACGGCGGTGCCGGCGATGCTGGTGCCGGCGGGGCTGGTCGGGGCGGCGCGGACGGGAGGGTGGTTGCGGTCGCCGTGCTGCCGCTGCTGGTCGTGATCCTGCCCGAGTCGATGTACGCGTTGCAGCAGTCGTGGACCGAACCGCTGCTGGTCGCCTGCCTGGCGGCCATGGTGCTGGCCGTCCGGGGCGGCCACGGGCGCACGGCGGTCGTCGCCCTCGCCCTCGCGCTGGCCACCAAGCAGCACATCGCCCTGCTGCTGCCGGTCGCGGCGGCCTGGCCGCGGTTCGGCCCGCGCCGCACGGCGGTGGCCGCGGGCGCCGCCGCGCTGCTCGTCGTCCCGTGGGTGCTGGCCGGACCGGGGGACTTCGTCGACGACGCCGTCTGGACGAACCTGCACTACCGGGTGCTCGGCCATTCCCTGTCCGTGCCGGGCTGGGCGTCGCACTTNGGGGTCACGCTCGGCTTCGCGCCGGCCGTGGTGGCGCTGGTTGCCGCGTATGCCGCCGCCTGGCGTGCGCGCGGCGACGCCACCGGATTCTGCCTCGGGGCCGCGCTGGTCCTGCTCGCCGTGGACCTGATGAACAAGCAGACGTTCTTCAACCACTACACGCTGCCGATGGGCCTGCTGGTCCTGGCCGCCGCGGCCCTCGGTTCCGGCCGCGGCGGCCAGGTCGCGGGCGTGCCCGCCCAGGCCGCCGCCGGTCAGGGAAGCGCCGCCGGCGAGCCCGGCGCCGCCGGTCAGCGCAGGGTGGAGAAGCGTTCCAGCGACGCGCCCTCGTAGAGATTGCGCCGCTCGACCTGGACGGTCCGGTCGCGCAGGGTCGCGAGCTGGTCGGACAGCACCGCGCAGGCACCTTCCAGGAACCGGTACCCGTCGGCGCGCACGAGCAGCACCGCGTGGTCGGGGCCGGCGAGCTCGTTGACCTCGGCGGCGAACGTCGTGCCGTTCGCCCGCTGCATCCGGTCGGCGTAGTCGACCCAGTCGACGAGCGCCGGGCCGGTGTTGTCCGCGTACACGATCTCGCGGACGGTCAGNGGGCCGTGCCGGACCAGCGCCCGGTGCACGGCCGGGCCGAGCTGGTCGGGGCAGAAGGCGACCACGTCGCCCGGCCGCGCGAGCGCGCCGATCCGTCCGGCGATCTCCCCGGCCTGGGTGCGTTCGGTGCGGGCGAGCTGCCAGCCGCCGACCAGCCCGCTGAACACGGCCACGACCAGCACGATCGCCCGCACCCGTGTGCCCGGAAGCTGGGCGATGCCCAGGGAGGCCAGCAGCAGGCAGGCCGGCAGGGCGATGCCGGTGTACCGCTCGGCGTACGCGCTGCCGCCGAACATGTTCACGAAGTACGCCAGCACCAGCGGCAGCAGCCAGATCGCCGCCAGGTAGCGGCCCGGCACCCGGCCGGTCACCCGGACCGCGAGTTCCCGCCTGCCGACCGGCCGGGCGGTCAGGCCGATGAGCGCCCCGCCGAGCAGCACCACGCCGAGCAGCGCGCCGGTCGACTGCGGCCCCGCCCAGTCGAACACCGTGTCGAGCAGCACCTGGGCCTGCACCTTCGGCGCCCACGGGGTGCCNGTGTGCAGCATCTGGAACAGGAACGACGGCATCCATGGGGCGAACAGCGCCGCCGAGGCTGCCATCGCCGCGAACGCCCGCAGCGTGACCCGGCGGTAGTGCGGGCGCCGGTGAGCCTGCACCAGCAGGAACGCCGCCACCGTGAAGATCACCAGGAACGTCCAGTAGTGGGTGTAGACCAGCGCCGCCGTGGCCAGCGTCAGCGTCGCCAGCCGGGGCAGGGTCGAGCGTTCCAGCGCGCGCACCGCCGCGAACCCGAACACCAGCACCAGCAGCACGACCAGCGAGTACATCCGGGTCTCGCTGCCGTAGCGGATGGCGTACGGGGAGCAGGCGAACATCAGCAGCGTCGCCACGCCCACCCACCTCGGGGCGTCCCGCTCGCCGTTGCCGGCGGCGAAGGCGATGCGCCCCACCCGGCGTCCAGCGAGCCACGCCAGCGGCAGCGTGAGCAGCGACAACACGCCCGACAGGGCCCGGACCGCGATGTCGCCGTCACCGAAGACGCTGATCCAGCCGTNCAGCAGCAGGTAGTACAACGGCGGTGAGCCGTCGTGGCGCAGCGCGTGGAGCAGGTCCGGCACCGGCCGGGAGGCGATCGCGACCGTCAGCGACTCGTCGAGCCACAGGTGGCTCGGCGTGGCGAACCGCATGACCGCGCCGACCGCGACCGCGACCGCGACGGCGGCCACCAGCAGCCGCGGAACCTGCGGCACGATCCAGGCCCCCGCCGCGCGCCCCAGCCGCTCGACGCGCCCGACCCGACGCCGCCGATCCACCGGTGCTCGATCCCCGGGCGCCGCCCCGCCGGAGGGCGCTGCTGGTGGCGGGGTCGTCGTCGGCGTCGTGGCTGGCGCTGGAGGCGGCGGTGCGGGCGTCGTGGTCGGCACCGTCGCCGGGACTGCGGCGGTCGCTGTACCGGCGGCGGTCGGCGCCGTCGCCGGAACGGCGGTGCTGCCCGTGTCGGCGGCGTTGGCCGGGGGGACGGCGGTGCTGGCCGTGTCGGCGGTGCTGGCCGTGTCGGTGGTGGTGGTGGCCGTGTCGGCGGTGACGGGGACGGTCGCCACGTCCGCGTCGCCCACGGGGCTCTCGGGCGGGTCGCCGTCCGGTGCCTGCCGGGGCGCGCGCGGACCGGGCAGAACAGTCGGGCCGGACCCGGCCTCCCGGCCGGCGGCTGCCGTTCCGGGTGCGTCTGCGTCCACGATGGGAACGCTACCCATCCTCATACTGCACGATCTTGCCTCCCATCGGGGACCCCCGGCTCGTCGGGGGTGGCGCTGGCTCTCGCGGCGACGGCGTCCACCGGCCATCGGCCCGCCGTCAGCCTGTCATCCACCCGTCACCCCGGCGCCGGATGCCTGCGCGCGCAGTGCCGCGACCCGGGCCCGGAGACGTTCGAGGTCGTCCCCTGCCCCCGCCCCGACGGACCCGACGCCGCCGCCGGAACGGGCGACGTCCGGGCCCTCGCGCTTTAGTTCTGCGCGCTCCAGTCCTGCGCGCTCCAGCTCTGCGTGTTGCGGGCCTTCGCGTTTCGAGTCCTGGCCGTCGAGCTCCTCGTCGTCCAGCTCCTCGTCGTCCTCGGCGAGCTGGCCGGCGATCTCCNCGGCCAGCAGGGCGGCGAGTGACGTCAGGCGCCGCCGGCCGCCCGCGTTGCGCACCGCGTGGCGCACCGCGGGGCCGTTCACGGCGACGATCGACAGGTGCGTCGCCGCCCGGGTGAGCGCGGTGTAGATCAGCGGGCGGGTCAGCATCCGGCCGGCCTCCGGGGGAAAGACGGCGACGACCGCCGGCCACTCGCTGCCCTGCGCCCGGTGCACCGTCACCGCCCAGCCGTGCCGCAGATCGCCGAGGATCCCCGCGGGCACCTCGACGACCCCCCCCGGGAAGGCGACCCGCAACGCCCCGCGTTCGCCCGCGGCGACGACGGTGCCGATCTCGCCGTTGGCGAACCCCACGTCGATGTGGTTGGCCGTCGCCACCACCCGGTCCCCGACGTCAAATCCCGACACCGCGCCCGCGCCCGGGTTGAGGACGCGTTTGAGCGCCGCGTTCAGCGCCCCCGTGCCGGCGGGCCCGGCATGCACCGGCGTGACGACCTGGATGTCGGCGACGGGGATTCCCAACGCCCGCGGAATCGAGTCGGTGACGAGCTGCACGGTGCGGTGCGCGGCCTCCCCGGAGCTGCTCGAGGGGACGACGACGACCTCGCGGCCGGGGCCGGGCGGGGGCGGCGGCAGCTCCCCGCCGCGCACCGCGGCGGCCATCAGCGCGATCGCCCCGCCGTCGACCTGCCGGTAGAGCCGGCGCAGCTCCGTCACCGGGACCTCGCCGGACTCCAGTAGATCGGTGAGGACCTGGCCCGGTCCGATGCTCGGCAACTGGGCGGGGTCCCCGACGAACATCAGGTGGGTGCCCTCGGCGCAGGCGTCGAGCAGCGCGGCGGCGAGTTCCGCGTCGAGCATCGACGCCTCGTCGACGACGACGAGATCGGCGTCGATCGGGTTGTGCTCGCCGCGGGCGAAGCCGCCGCCGCGGCCCTGCGCGCCGAGCAGCCGGTGCAGGGTGCTCGCCGGCGCCCCGCACAGCTCCTCCAGCCGCTTGGCGGCCCGACCGGTCGGCGCGGCGAGCGCGACCTCGGCGTCCGCCGCCCACGCCAGGCGGACCACGGCGGCGACGGTGCGGCTCTTGCCCGTCCCCGGCCCGCCGGTCAGCACGCTGACCCCCGACTCCAGGGCCGCCCGGGCCGCGGCGAGCTGGACCTCGTCCAGGCCGCCCACCGGGTCGTCCCCGGACCCGCCGGACGATCCCTGCAGGCCGGTCGGGCCGGTCGGGCCGGTCGGGCCGGTCGGGCCGGTCGGGCCGCCGGCGTCCGCGGCCTCGGACGTCCCGTCCGGCCCGGCGTCGCCAGTCGCCCGGTTCCCGCCGCTCGGCGGGTCGTCATCCGCGGCGTCCTCGTCGTCGAACATCAGCGCGGTCGGCGGCGGCCCGGCCGCGGCGGCCACGGCCTGCGACCCGTCGTCATCGTCGTTGTCGTCGTCCTCGTCCGGGCGGCGGCGGACCCTCGGCGCGCCCGCGCGCAGCGGCTCCGCGGTGGCCACCAGCCGTTCGATGCCGTCGGCGATGGACTGCTCGGCCATCGCGTAGCGCTCCAGCGCGATCCGGTCGCCGACGGCGATGATCCGCCCGTCGTCGAGGGCGGCGTCCAGCGCCCGGTGCGGATCGGCCACCCCCTCCCGAGCCGCGGCCTGCAGCACGGCGTCGACCGGGCCGGCGGTGTCCCCCGCCCGCGTCGCCGCCCGGCCCAGCAGGTGGGTGAGCACCGCGGGGCCGCGGCGCGGGTCGTCTCGGCGCAGCCCGCGGCGGCGGGCGAACCGGTCGGCCTGGCCGATCTCGGCCTCGGCGGCGGTCAGCAGCATCCACGGGTCGGCCCGCAGGGCCTCGGCGGCGGTCGGGCCGAGCCGCTCGGTGGCCCCCCGGGCGAGGCGGGCCGGGAGGTCCGCCGCGACGAGCAGTTCGACGACCGCGTACGTGCCCGCGGCAGCGCGGAAGCTGTCGGCGAGCCGGCGGGCCCGCGGGCCGGTGACCCCCTCGACGGCGCCGAGCCGGCCGAGGTCGACGTGTTCGGGCCGGGTGATGCCGGCGGCGGGCAGGCGGGCGGCCGTCGTACGGCCCAGCCCCGGCCACAGCGCGGCCTCGCAGAACGCTGCGAACACCGTCGTCGGGTCCACGGCTGCGTCGGCATCGACCGGGTCGGCTCCCGGGGCGGGACCGGCGGTGTGGGCGGCTCCCGGGACGGGATCGGGTCCCGGAGCGGCGGCGGTCGGGTACTCGTCGGGCATGCCGGGAAGCGTAACGACGCACCACTCGGCGCCCGGCGAAGCCCGCTGGGTAGCGTGGTATCACCGGTGGCCGTGCCAGGGCGCGCCGTGGTCCGGACCCGGCGTGTCCGGCGCCACGGCCTCGCGTCGCGCCTGGTCGGCCACCCGCGGGTCCGGTGGCGTCGCGGACCCGTCCGACCTCGAAGGGACCGACCGGTTGACCACTGTGTTGCTGGTCCGCCACGGCCTGACCGCCGTCACGGGCAAGATCCTCCTCGGCTGGACCCCCGGCGTCAGCCTGGACGAGCGTGGCCGGCGGCAGGCCTCGGACCTGGCGGGCCGGCTCGGGGACATCCCGCTCGCCGCGATCGTCAGCAGCCCGCTCGAGCGCTGCCGCGAGACGGCGGGCACGATCGCGGCCCGCCGCCCCGACGGCCCGACGGCTCCCGGCGGGGTCCAGCCGGTCGCCGTCGACGAGCGGTTCGGGGAGTGCCGCTACGGGGACTGGACCGGGCAGGAACTCGCCGTCCTGGCCAAGGATCCGCTGTGGGCGGTGGTGCAGAGCCATCCCAGCGCCGTGGTCTTCCCCGGGCCCGAGGGTGAGGCGCTGCGCGACACCCAGGCCCGCGGCGTCACCGCGGTGCGGGAGTGGAACGACCGGCTCGGCCCGGACGCGACCTGGCTGCTGTGCTCGCACGGAGACGTCATCCGCACGATCGTCGCCGACGCCCTGGGCATGCACCTCGACATGTACCACCGCATCACCGTCGACCCGTGCTCGCTGACGGTGATCCGCTACGGCGAGCGGCGACCGTTCGTCCGGCGGATCAACGACATCGGCGGCGACGTCGCCGAGCTGCTCCCGCCGCCGCCCAAGCCCGAGGGGGAGGCCGCTGCGGGCGACGGCGGGGACGGCGGGGACGGCGCCGCCGGGCCGCCCGCCGGGGACGGTGCGGCGCCCCGGCCGGCGCTCAGTCCCGACGAGGTCGTCGGCGGCGGCGCCGGGTCCTACCCGCCCCCCGCCGGCGGGGGAGCGGTCTGAGCGGCCATGGCGCGTCGGATACACGTCTTCGACCCGCCGGAGCGGTTCGTCGCGGGCACCGTCGGCTCGCCCGGCGCCCGAGGGTTCTACCTGCAGGCCCGGGACGCGGCGAGGCTCGTCACGGTCGCGGTCGAGAAGGCCCAGGTCGCCCTGCTGGCCGAGCAGCTCACCGAGCTGCTCGACGAGCTGGGCCGGCGCGGGGTCGCGATGGGGCCGGCCGAACCCGTCGGCGCGCCCGACACGTCGCCGCTGGAGCAGCCGATCGAGGCGGAGTTCCGGGTCGCCACGATCGCCCTCGGGTGGGATCCGCGCGGCAGCCGGGTCGTCGTCGAGGCGCAGGCGGCCGGCGGCGAGGAGTCGGCGTCGGGGTTCAGCGACGACCCGGACGGCCCCGACGCCCTGCGGGTGCTGCTCGCGGCGGGCCCCGCCCGCGCCTTCGCCCGCCGGGCGGGGCGGCTCGTCGCCGCCGGGCGCCCGCGGTGCCCGCTGTGCGGCCTGCCGCTCGACGAGGACCACGTCTGCCCGCGGCAGAACGGGCACCGGCACTGATGCGCGCCATGCGCCCGCACGGCCTGCGGGACAGGCCTGGTCGGGCGCCGGTCTCGGGGCTCGGCCGGGGGCGCGGCGTGCGGGTTCGCCCCGGAGAGACCCCGGTCACCACCCGGACCCGGCGACAGAGCCGGCGCGTAGCGGACACACTGGGCTGATGGGCGTTCCCGCGGCGGGTCCCCCTCCGGGGCGGCGGCTGCCACTCGATCCGATCGACGGCGGCGGCCTCGACGCCCCCGCCGCGCTCGACCTGCTGCGTCGCGGCGAGCTGGCGGTCAGCGCCAGGCTCGCCGACGCCAGCAACGCGACGCTGTACTGCGACATCACCGCGGGCGACGTCGCCGGCCGCTGCGTCTACAAGCCGGTGCGCGGCGAACGGGCGCTGTGGGACTTCCCCGACGGCACCCTCGCCGCTCGCGAGCTGGCCGCCTACGAGGTCTCCGCGCACCTCGACCTCGGGATCGTGCCGCCGACGGTCCTGCGCGACGGCCCGTTCGGCGAGGGCATGGTCCAGCTCTGGATCGACACCGACGTCACCGTCGACCTGGTCGCCCTCACCCGCTCCGACGACCCGCAGCTACGCCGGATCGCGTTGTTCGACGCCGTCATCAACAACGCCGACCGCAAGGGTGGGCACCTGCTGCCCGCGCCGTCGGGGCGCATCCACGGCATCGACCACGGCGTCACCTTCCACACCGAGGGCAAGCTGCGCACGCTGCTGTGGACGTGGCGGGGCCGCCGGCTGGTCGCCGAGGAGACGGCCCTGCTCGGCTGCCTGCGCGAGGCACTCGCCGGCGACCTTGGTGACCGGCTCGCCGAGCTGCTCACCGTCGCCGAGTCCGGCGCGCTGGCCGCTCGGGTGGAGCGGCTGCTCGACGAGGGACGCTTCCCGCTGCCCTCGGGGGACTGGCCGCCGATCCCGTGGCCGCCGTTCTGAACCGTCGCCGTTCGGAACCGCCTGCGTTCCGCATCGTCGGTTTACTGACGGTGATGTTGCGATCTGTGTCCGTTTTCGCAGGTCGGTTACGGGATGGTTACCCGTCTTGTGCCCGCCGGCGGAACGGTTCGCGGTTACTCTGACACGCATGNAGGCGTGGCCATCTCCTCCGATACGTCCACTTCCAGGCTCCGGCCGGCCCTTGCGGATCTTCGACACGGCCACGTCGAGTGTGCGGGCCCTGGATTCCGCGCCCACGGCCCATCTCTATGTCTGCGGCATCACGCCGTACGACGCGACGCATCTGGGTCACGCGTTCACGTACCTGACGTATGACCTCGCGCAGCGGGTTCTGCGGGATTCCGGGCATGACGTCCTTTATGTGCAAAATGTTACGGACGTCGATGACCCGTTGCTCGAGCGTGCCGACCGGGACGGTCTGGACTGGCGCGACCTCGCCGCCCGGGAGATCGCGCTGTTCCGCGAGGACATGACCGCGCTGCGGATGCTCGCCCCGGACTCCTACATCGGCGTGGTCGAGGCGATCCCGATGATCGTCGACATGGTCGCCGAACTCGTGGACCGGGGTGCGGCCTACCACGTCGACGACGACCTGTACTTCTCCGTTGCCGCCGCCCCCGCGTTCGGTGACATTTCCCACCTGTCCCGGGCCGAGATGCTCGCGATCTGCGCCGAGCGCGGCGGCGACCCGCACCGCGCCGGCAAGAAGGACCCCCTCGACCCGCTGCTGTGGCGGGCGCAGCGCCCCGGGGAACCGTCGTGGCCGTCCCCGTTCGGCCCCGGCCGGCCGGGCTGGCACATCGAGTGTTCGGCGATCGCCCGTCACCACCTCGGCGGCGTCGTCGACATCCAGGGCGGGGGCACCGACCTGTCGTTCCCGCACCATGAGTGCAGTGCCGCGCACGCCGAGGTCGCCGCCGGTGCCCGCCCGTTCGCCCGCAGCTACGTGCACACCGCGATGGTCAGCCTCGACGGCCACAAGATGTCGAAGTCGCGCGGCAACCTGGAGTTCGTCTCCCGGCTGCGCCGCGCCGGGACGGACCTGGCCGCGCTGCGCCTCGCTCTGCTGGACCACCGCCACACCGCGGGCTGGGAGTGGACGGCGGGCCTGCTGGCGGACGCGGTGACCCGGGTCGAGCGGTGGCGGGCGGCCGTCGCTCTGCCCGCCGGCCCGGACGCGGCGGGGGTGCTCGCCGCCGTCCGGGAGCGGCTCGCCGACGACCTCGACGCCCCCGGTGCCCTCACCGCGGTCGACGCCTGGGTCGACGCGGCGCTCGCCGACGCCGGCGGTGGTTCTGCCGGCGGCGGTTCTGCCGGCGGCGGTTCTGCCGGCGGTGGATCTGCTGGCAGTGGTTCGGCTGGCGTCGGTTCGTCTGGCGGGTCCCTTCGCGGTTCCGGCGGTGCGGCGGGTGCTGGGGGGGAGGCGCCCGCACTGGTCGCGAGGCTCGTTGACACACTGCTCGGTGTAGACCTTGAACCCGTCCGACCCAGAGGGAGCTGATGGATGGGGGCTCACCACCGCAGTACAGATCCCGGAGCAGCGACCGAACGGCCCGCCTTCGACGAGGTCGCCCACGGCTACGACCCGCGCCAGGTCGACGACTACCTCGCCACGCTGTGGCGGTACGCCAGNCAGGTGACCTCGCGCGCGGCCGCCGCCGAGAGCGCGCTGAGGCACGAGCGGGAGCGCAACGTGGGCGTCACCGGCACCGAGGCGTTCGCCGCCCAGGCCGGCGGTCGGATCGGGCAGATGCTCGCCATCGCCCAGCGGGAGGCCGACGAGATCATCGACGGCGCCCGCCGGATCGCCGAGTCCGCCCTGGAGGAGGTGATCGAGGACGCCGGGGCGAATCATCCGATCGTCCGCGAGGCCCGCGAGCAGGCCGAGAAGCTGCTGCTCGACGCGGTGGAGGAGAGCCGTCGGCTCGCCGTCGAACGCCACCGGGAGCTGGCGGACGAGATCGCCCGCAGCTCCGCGTCCCTCGACGCGCTTCGCCACCAACAGGGCGAGATCATCGGAGCGGTCCTGCGGCTGCGCCGCATCCTCGGCTCCGACGATGTCGACCGCGCCCTCACCGACCTCGCCCGGGCCGGCACGGCCCCGCCGGAGGCGGGCGACGGCGACCCCGCCGCCGGCGGCGCGCGGCAAGGTTTCGTCCCTGGCACCCCCACCGCGCAGGACGGTGCCGTCCCCGGCGCTTCGGCCGCGCAGGCGACCGGCGGCGGCTTTCCGGGCGGACCGGACACGACGGCTCCGACGGCTCCGTCGGTCGTGGACGGGCCGTCGATGCCGTCCACGCCCCCCGTGGGCGTCCCACCCCGGCCGCCCAGGGTGCCCGGTAGCCCCGACGGTCCCGGATCCTCAGCCGCTCCCGGATCCTCAGCCGCTCCGGGATCCTCAGCCGCCCCGGGCCAACACGGCGCCGCCCCGCAGCACGGGACCGGTCAGCAGCATGGGACCGGTCAGCACGGTGCCAGCGATCACGGCGGCGGATCGTACGGCGCAGGCCGGGGCGAAGCCGGGCCGCACGGCACCGGTCAGCACGGCCCGGGCTGGCCGGCGGCCGCGGGTGCAGATGGGGCGGACTGGGACGCTGCGGGCGCCTTCGGCTCGCACGGCGGCACCGCCGGGAACGGGTCCGCCGGAGATGCTCTCGGCCCGGCCGTCGGCGCAGGTGCTGCCGCGGCGGCCGGTCGGGTCTCGGGCCGCCTGGGTGCCGCCGGGCTCGGCCGGCGCCCTCCTGGCCGGCATCGGCAGGGTGAGGTCGCCGACGCCGAGCCGTACCCGGCGAGCGCCGCGCAGTGGGAGCCGGCGGCCAGCACCGCCGGCGTTCCCTTCCGCCGGGGCGCCGACGAGGACATCATCGACGCCGAGATCGTCGAGGAGTAGGGCACCGCCCCTGTCCGCACACCCCAGTCCGCGGCGGCGGCACCGAGTTCCACGCGCCGCTCCGCCCGACCGGGACCCTCCGGGCCCGGCCACCCGGCCACCCGTGCCACAGCCAGGGCCGACCGTGTGGCGGGCCGACCACGCTGGCCGCCCGCCCCGGCCGACCACGCTGACGGCGGTCGGCCGGGGCGGGTCGGACCGTGCGACGGGCCGGCGGGCGGAGTCAGGGCATGAGAGAAATCACTGCCCGCGGCGCCGCAGGTAGCGCTCGAACTCGCGGGCGATCGCGTCGCCGCTGGCCTCCGGCAGCGCGGTCTCCGGCTCCCGGGACTCCAGCGAGCGGACGTACTCGGCGACCTCGGTGTCCCCGGCGGCGAGCTCGTCGACCTGACGCTCCCATGCCTTGGCCCGCTCCGGCAGATCCCCGAGCGGAATCTCGATGTCGAGCAGGTCCTCCACGCGCCGCAGCAGGGCGAGCGTCGCCTTCGGGCACGGCGGGTTCGCGACGTAGTGCGGCACCGCCGCCCAGAACGACACCGACGCCAGCTCCGCCCGGGCGCAGGCGTCGCCGAAGACGCCGACGATGCCGGTCGGACCCTCATAGCGGGACGGCTCCAGGCCGAGCCTCGCCGCCGTCGCCGCATCCCCGGCCGTCCCGCTGATGGGCACCGGACGGGTGTGGGGAGAGTCCGCGAGCAGCGCACCGAGCGAGATCACCATGTCGCTGCCGAGGGCATGCACCGCCTCGATCAGCTCATCGGTGAAGCCGCGCCAGCGCATGTTCGGCTCCAGCCCGCGGATGAGCACCAGGTCCGTCTCCGACTTCGGCGGCCGCGCCACCGACAGCCGGGTGGTCGGCCAGGTGATCTTCCTCGACGCCCCGTCGGTTCCGCTCACCGTCGGCCGGTTCACCTGGAAGTCGTAGTAGTCGTCCGGGTCGATCGCGCCGATCACCCGGGCCTTGAACGCCGTCTCGAGATGCTCCACGGCGGCGGAGGACGCGTCGGCGGCGTCGTTCCAACCCTCGAAGGCCGCTACCACGACCGGCGACCGCAGTTGACCGACGCCGGAAAACTCGATCACCTACCACCTCCTGCCGCCCAGCGGCGGCCCACTGCCCCCGTGACAGTGCAACGGTACGTCCTCACGGAGACGACTCCTGCCCAGAGCCGACATCCGTTACGTCAGCCCTCCTTGCATCCGGTGGGGAACCTGCCCTCGCCCGCGGCGAACCTCCGCGGGACCAGTCTGCCGGTGTTCTCGTGGGAACGCCTTTCCTCGGTCTGTCGATGGCAAACGACGCCGGGCGGATCGGACATCCGTTCCGGATCGACGCGGTGGCTGCACCGTACCGGCTCCTGACGAGTACCCGCTGTCGCGGGAAGGCCAACGGCCGCGGCGAGCACTGTCCACGTTGCGACACCCGCCCACTCCCGTCTCCCGGCCCGCCCGCCGGCTCTGGCGGCCGCCGCGTCCCCGTCCGCCCCGGCGGCGGCGCCGCGGGCCCGCGGCGCCGTGCCGCACCGGCTGCGGTGACTTCCGCGCCGCCCGTCCTACCACCTTCCTGGATGTTCCCGTTCACCCGGCCATCTCTGGCGGAGTTCACTCGGCCACCGGTGGCAGCGTCGTCGCCAACCGACGCCCGGGCGATCACATTCNCGGCCGCGAACGCCGGCCCGAGGGCGGCTGCGGGGCTGCCGCGATCGGCGCCTGCAGCGGACTGCCCCGGAGGGGCGCCCGCCCGCACCGGGGGAGACGGCGCCGGGGTTCGCGGCGGGGTCGCCGACGGATTCCCGACGGTCCGCTGTCCGTGCTGTCGCGACGTGTGCCGGGGGCCTCTGGCGCCATGGTCACCATGTTGCCGGGCCCCGCCCCCTTCCCGCGCGGCATTCCCGCCGAAGGGCGGTGTAACGAGGTCCTCAGGTCTCGGCCGCCCGGACGGGCCGAACCCCGCGTTCCGAGCCCGCTGGGCCGCCCGCCGCCCGCTGCGCGGCCGCGATCCGGCAGCATACGGGCAGGACCGGTCCGTACCGGGCAGAGCGGCGCCTCTCCAGACCGGAGGCCGGTCCCGCCCGGGCGGGACCGGCCGGCGTGGGCAGCCGGCGGCCGGCAGCCGCGACCCCGCGTCCGGGCAAGGCACGTCCGACCCGCGCACCCGGAACCGTCCGGAGCGCACCGATTCGAGCTGGGAGCACAACGTGGGAAGCCTCGCGGCGGTCTTCTTCGACATGGACGGCCTGCTCGTCGACACGGAGCCGATCTGGACCGTCGCCGAGCACGAGGCGGCGGCGCGGCTCGGCGGCGAGTTCACGTCGGCGATGAAGCGGGCGATGATCGGCCACGGCATCGACACCGCGGTGCCGATCATGGTCTCGATGCTTGGCCGGCCGCCGTCCGACGTCCCGGCCACGGCGCGGTTCCTGCTGCGACGCTCCGCCGAGCTGTTCCGCGAGCCAGGCGTGATCGTCCCGCAGCCCGGCGCCGTCGAACTGCTCGCCGTCCTGCGAGAGCGGGGCGTCCCGGCGGCGCTGGTCTCCTCGTCCTTCCGGGACCTGATGGACCCTGTGCTCGGCGTCATCGGTCGGGAGCTGTTCGCGACGACGGTGGCCGGCGACGAGGTGAGCCGCCGGAAGCCGGATCCCGAGCCCTACCTGACCGCCGCCCGCATGCTCGGCGTGGACCCGCGGCGCTGCGTCGTCCTGGAGGACAGCCCCTCGGGCGCGCGCGCCGGTGTGGCCGCCGGCTGCGCGACCATCCTCGTCCCCTCCATGCCCGATCTCCTCGACCCCACCACCACCCCGCCCACCGCCACCCCGCCTGCCCCGGCCCCGCCCACGGCCACCCCGCGTCCCACGGCCACCCCGCCTGCCGCCGTCCCGCCTGCCGCCGTTGCGTCGGATGGAGCGCCGTCCGCCCTCGCGGGGTCCGACGCGGCGTCAGCGGACGCCCTCGAAGTGCCCGCAGGCCTCGCCGCGATCGTCGCCAGCCTGCACGACGTCACCCTCGACCTGCTCGACGAACTGCTGGGCGCCCATCCGGTCGGAACCTGACCGTGACCTCTGCGAGCGCGAGCGCGCGGCGCACCATCTCGGCGACGCCGGCCGGACCGCCCAGCACATCGGCCCAGGTGAAGCGCAGCAGGGTCCAGCCAGCCGCCAGCAGGTCGTTCTGCCGCATGCGGTCGCGGAACAGCGCGCGTGGCTGGCGGTGATAGGCGGCGCCGTCCGCCTCCACGGCGACCAGCCGGCTCGGCCAGGCCAGGTCGAGCCGGGCAACTGGACGGCCTCCCAGCGTCGGGACCCGGTCCGGCGGCTCGTCCGGCGTCCCTTCGAGGGGATCGACGCTCGTGGACCCCGTCGGCCTGCCCCGCTCCGTCGGGCTGGCGGGGTCCCACACCTGCCACTGCAGCTCCTCCGGCGGCAGGCCGGCGTCGAGCAGCAACAGGCGTAGCCGCGTCTCCAGAGGTGACTCGGCCCGACCGTCGGCGAGCGCAAACCAGTGCCGGCGGGCGACCACTCCCCGGCGGCCGGCTGCCGGCCTGAGTACGGCGCCGATGTCCGGGACTCGCCCCTGGTGCAGCGCGGCGTCGAGCAGGCTGACGGCGGTCTCCCGATCGCTGTCCAGGACCAGGTCCGCCAGTGTGCGCTCGACGGTGGTGACCGGGATGCCTCGCCGGAGCTGCCGCTCGTCGGGGCGCAGGGCACCGAGATGCCGGATGAGGTTGTCGATGCCGGCGGCCGCGTGAGCGGACCGGGGGAGCAGAAGGTGAACCGGCTCGCGCGCCGTGCCTGTCTGGTCGAGCCCCGGCAGGCCCAGGAGCCGGGCGGCGGTCACGCCGCAGACGACTGCCTCTGGCCGGCCGACCAGCGCGGCCCGCACCGGTCCGCGCAGCGGGTGCGCACCCGGGAGCAGGACGGTACCGCGGAACGGCGTGGAGCAGCCGGCGCCCCGGACCAGGCGATCGAGTTGCCGGCGGGTCAGACCCGCCTGCCGGATCTGGGTCCGGGTGAGCATGCCGTCCTGGCGGGCGGCGAGCCGACGCAGGGAGAGCGGAAGCGCGGGAAGGTCCACCCGGCCAGCCTGGCGGGTATGTCGCCTTCTGGGCAGCGGCACTCGGCCAGCTGTGGATGAGCCGGAGGCCTGTGGACAAGGGCACCTGCGGACGAGGATTTCGCGGGAAGGCTCCTTCGGTAATCGTCCGTGTACATAATCGTGCCGAGGGTTCGGTACGGTTTTTCGCCCGAAAACCGTACCGAACCCTCGGCATGATGTGGCAGCAATCTGGCCGCGCCGCGCTCGGGGTGGGGCGACGACGGGCTGGGTCGGCTCGGCTTGGCCTGGGATGTTCCGGCCATGTCGACGGTCGCGTGGACGGGTGCGTGGACGGGTGCGTCGACGGTCGCGTGGACGGGTGCCGGCTGGCTGTCGCGGTCCGGTGCGGGTGCCTGGCCTCCCGCGAGTAGGAGGGCCGTGGGCGCCGCAAACCCCTGGGCGAGGTCGCGGGTGCGCCTGCCGCGGCTCTGGCCCAGCTCAGGTGGCGGAGATGGCGCGCAGGACGTCCATGCGGGCGGCGCGGCGGGCGGGGAAGANGGCCGCGAGGATGCCGAGCAGGACGCCGACGATGATGACGATGATGATCGTCTGGACCGGGTAGGCGAACGTGCTGATGCCCTGGGAGGCCAGGGCCTTCGTGAGGGCCCAGCCGAAGATGCTGCCGACGACGACGCCCAGCACGGCGCCGAAGACGGAGATGATCGTCGACTCCATGACGACCATGGCCCGCATCTGCCCGCGGCTCATGCCGACGGCGCGCAGCAGCCCGATCTCCCGGGTCCGTTCGATCACGGACAGGGCGAGCGTGTTCACGATGCCGAACAGTGCGATGATCACCGCCAGGGCCAGCAGGACGTAGATGAAGCCCAGTAGCTGGTCGATCTGCTTCTCCTGCTGGGCGACGAACTCCGACTGGTCGCGTACCTCCACCGTGGCGTACGGCTTGACGATCTTGTNGATCTCGGCGCGCACGGCCGCGGGGTCGGCCCCGTCGGCGCGTTTGACCAGCACGAACAGGTCGAGGTCGTCGGTGGTGTGCCGGGCGAACTGGCCGGTCGAGATGATCCACGAGCCGGCCACCTGGCTCTTCTTGTACGTCCCGGCGACGGTGAGGTCCTGGGTGCCGTTGGGGAAGGTGACGGGGATCTTCTGCCCGACGCCGAGGTGGCGGTCGGCGGCGACGCCGTCATCCACGAGGATCGTGCCGTCGCCGAGGGCGTGGAGGTCTCCGGCGACCTTCTTGAGGGCCAGCACCTTGGGCAGGCCGGCCGGATCCCCGGCGAGCACCTGGGCGTCGCGCCCGCCGATCTTCGCCAGGCCACCGCGCAGCCCGGTCGCGACCTCGATGCCGGGCTTCCCGGCCAGATCGCGTGCCACCTGGCCGCTGAAGCCCTGGCCGAAGCCCTGGGCGGTCAGGAAGAAGTCGGCGCCGAGGCTGTCCTGCACGGTCGTGCGCACCGACTCCTTGATCGACTGTCCGAGGATCGAGAAGGCGCTGACCAGCGCGAGTCCGATCATGAGGGCGGAGGCGGTCGAGGAGGTGCGTCGCGGGTTGCGCATCGCGTTCTCCCGGCCGAGCCGGCCCGTGGTGCCGAACAGCGAGACGAACGGCGCGCCGAGCACCCGGATGATCGGGNCGGACAGCAGGGGCGACAGGGTGGCGATACCGAGGAAGATTCCCGCGGCGCCACCCCCGACGGCGGCGGCTCCCGACTTGCCCGCCGACGCGGTCCCGAGGACGAGCAGCAGCACCCCGAGCGCCGTGAGGGCGGTCCCGGCGACGGCCCGGGTGCGCAGCGAGCGCGTCGGCAGCACGTAGGTCTCCCGCATCGCCGCGATCGGCGGCACGGACGCCGCCTTGCGCGCCGGCACGAAGGCCGCGGCCGAGGTGATCAGGATCCCCACGCCGTAGGCGGCGATGATCGTGCGCGCCTCGAAGACCAGCGAGCCGCTGGGCAGATCCACGCCGAACGCCCCGACGGCCGCCCGGAGCAGCACGGCGAGCCCCGCGCCGAACAGCAGCCCCACGCTTGCGCCGGCGAAGCCGACCAGAGCCGCCTCGACCTGCAGCGAGATCTGCACCTGACGCCGGCTGGCGCCGATCGNCCGCAGCAGTGCCAGCTCCCGCACCCGCTGCGCCACCAGCATCGTGAAGGTGTTGAAGATGATGAACGCCCCGACGAACACCGAGATCGCCGCGAAGATCAGCAGGAAGGTCGAGAAGCCGCTGATCGCCTGCTGCACGGCGCTGGCGTTCTCCTCCGAAAGCTGCGTGCCGGTGATCGCCTCGATGCCGGCGGGGAGCACGGCGGCGACCCGCGCGCGCAGCTCCGGCTGGCCGAGGCCGGGGACGGCCGCCAGGTGGATGGAGCTGAACTGGCCGGGGGCCAGCAGCACCCGCTGGGCGGTGGCGGTGTCGAACGCGGTCACGGCGGCGCCGCCGAGGCTGTCCTGCCCGGCGACCCGGAACGTGCCGACCAGCGTGTATGTCGCCGGTGCACCCTTGGTCTGCACGGAGATCCGCGTTCCGAGGGCGAGATGAAGGTCCCGCGCCGTCGCCCGATCCACCGCGATCTCGCCGGGACCAGGGGCGCGGCCCTCGGCGAGCTGCTCGGACGCGGTCGGCTGGCCGCCCGTCCAGTTTCTGCCCAGCCCCGGCGCCCCGCCCTCCTTCGCCGGCTTGCCGGTGCGCGGGTTGATGAGCACCGCCTGGCCGTTGACCGACCCGACGGCCGCGCGCACCCCGTCGACCCTGGCCACGGTGTCGAGGATCGACGCGGGCAGCGGCGGTCGGCCGGAGTCGCTCGTCGGGTCGATCTGGTTGACCGCTCGGACCGCGACGCTGACGTTCTTGTTGATGTCGGCGAACAGGCTGTTGAACGTCCGGTTGAGCGTGTCCGTCAGGACCAGGGTGCCAGTGACGAAGCTCACGCCGACGACAACCGCCAGCATGGACAGAGCGAGCCGGACCTTACGGGCCAGCAGGCTCTTGAGGGTGGCGCGCAGCATCGACTCAGGCCCAGCCCGCCGACCCGGGCCCGTCCGCCCGGTAGCCGCCCGGGGCGCCGTAGCCGTCCGGGGCGCCGTAGCCGTCCGGGGCGTCGTCATCGCGCGGGCCGGTGGGGCGCGGCACCGGCCGGCGCCGCGGGTTGCCTGCCGGGCCACCGTAGCGGCCGCCGCCCGGCCCGCTCCCGTCCAGCGGTCCGGTCGCGCCCAACGGCCCGGTCTCGGGCCCGGGGACGGGATTGAACTCGCCGGTGAACGGCTCGCCGTAGCGGCCGTCGTAGGGCGCCGGCCGCGCCGGCCGGCCATCGTTGCCGTAGCGCTGGTCGGGGTAGTCGTAGTCGCCGTACCGGTCGTCGCCCTCCGGGTAGCCCCGTGGGCGGGGCGCCGCGCCGTAGTCGTCGTGGCGGGCGCGGTCGCCCTGAGGCTCGCGGTCCGCGGGACGCGCGCGGCGGGCCCGGCCGTCGCGGTCGTCCCGGCTGTCATGGCGGTCCCGGCCGTCCCGGCCGTCGTGGCGGTCCCGATCGTCGTGGCGGTCCCGGCCGTCCCGGCCGTCCCGGACGTCGTCGTAGGCGTCCGCTTCGCCGGCCGCGTCGGCGCCGTCGGGGAGCAGCCCGCGCTGGGCGGCGTCGAGGTGCTTCATCCGGTCGAGCACCTCGTCCGCGGTCGGCTGCTCGATCGCGTCGACGAGCCGACCGTCCGCGAGGAAGATCACCTCGTCCGAGTAGGAGGCGGCGGTGGCGTCGTGCGTCACCATGACGATCGTCTGCCCGAGCTCGGTAACCGAGTCCCGCAGGAACGACAGCACCTCGGCGCCCGAGCGGGAGTCCAGGTTGCCGGTCGGCTCGTCGGCGAAGATGATCTCGGGCCGGGTGACGAGGGCGCGGGCGCACGCGACCCGCTGCTGCTGGCCGCCCGACAGCTCGCTCGGCCGGTGCCCCAGCCGGGGGGCGAGGCCGACCGCGTCGACGACGGTGCGCATCCACGCCTGATCCGGAGCGCGGCCCGCGATGCTCAGCGGCAGCGTGATGTTCTCCGCCGCGGTCAGCGTCGGCAGCAGATTGAACTGCTGGAAGATGAAACCGATCCGGTCCCGGCGCAGGCGGGTGAGCTCCTTGTCCGACAGCCGGGACAGGTCGACGTCGCCGATGAACACCCGCCCGCGGGTCACCGTGTCCAGGCCGGCCAGGCAGTGCATGAGCGTGGACTTCCCCGAACCCGACGGCCCCATGATCGCCGTGAACCGGCCGCGTGGGAAGTCCAGGTCGATCCCGCGCAGCGCGGTGACGGTCGTGTCCCCGGTGCCGTAGACCTTCGTCAGACGGTCGGCGCGCGCCGCCGGGACCTGGCCGCCCGTGCCGCCGGGATTGCCCGCGATGCCGGCGGCGGGCTGCTCGCGGCGGTCGTCCCCGCGCTCGGTGGTCCGCGCCACCCGCTGCGGGCGACCGGGCGGAGCGCCCCTGCCCGCGTCCCGCCTCCCGCCTGGGGATGATCCGGTCCGTCGGGCCATCGTGACGTCCTCTCCTCGCGCGCTCGGCGCGTCTGCCGATGCCCCTGCCCGCCGCCGGGTACAGGGCCGTCCCATCGTCCTACGTAGGTGTTTCGGCGCGCGGACTGCGACTGCCACGCTCGGCGGGGTCCGCCCGCCGGCCGCCCGGTCCGGACGACCCTCGATCGCACCGTCGGAGTCCCCAACGATCGAGGAATGATCCGCATCTCGGGATTGATCCGGAATCCCCGGACAACCCGCGTCCCCTCGACGTTCCCGGCCTCGCCCGTGGGCGGCGTCCTGCACGGCGGGAGTCAGCCGTCCGCCTCGCAGACGGCCGGGGCCGCGTCGTCGAGGGGCACGGCGGGGGCCGGCCGGGGCAGCGGCGGCGGCGTGCCGCCGAACGCCGGGCACAGCGCCTGGTGGTGGCACCAGGAGCACAGGCGGTTCGGGGTGGCCCGCCAGTCCCCGCTGCGGTGGGCCCGGTCGATCGCCGCCCACAGCGCCTCGATCCGCCGCTCGGTGGCCCGCAGGTCCGCCTCGTCCGGGGCGGCCCGCAACCAGGTGCGGTCACCGAGGTAGTACAGGCGAAGCTCCCGGGGGATCACGCCGCGGATCCGCCACAGCAGCAGGGCGTAGAACCTCATCTGGAACATCGCCGAACCCTCGAACGCCGGCCCGGGCGAGCGGCCGGTCTTGTAGTCGACCACCCGCAGGGCCACGCCCTGCGGAGTCGTCGCCTCGTCGAGCCGGTCCACGTAGCCGCGCAGCCGCAGCCCGGAGTCGAGCACATGCTCGACGTAGAGCTCGCGGGCCGAGGGGGCGAGCCGGGCCGGGTCCTCCAGCGCGAAGTACCCCGCGAGCAGTTCGCGCGCGGAATCCAGCCAGGCGGCGAGCGCGTCCGGGCCGTCGAAGAGCGCCTCGACCGCCGGCTCCCGTTCGCGCAGCGCCCGCCAGGCCGGCTCGACCAGCGCGCGCGCGGCCTCGAGGGTCCGCCCGGCCGGCGGCAGGTCGAACAGGTTCTCCAGGACCGAGTGCACGACGGTCCCGCGGCTGGCCGCCTCGCTCGGCGGTTCGGGCAGCCGGTCGATGACGCGGAATCGGTAGCGCAGCGGGCAGTTGACGAAGTCCGCCGCCCGCGACGGCGACAGCGACCCGATCAGCGGCCGCTCGGCATCCCGCGGCCCGCCCGGCGCTGCGGGGTCGACCGCCGGCACGGAAGCCTCGCTGGATGCCGCGGAACCAGGCGGCGGCGTCGTGGTCATGACCCGACCCTAGAACCCGCCACCGACAGTCCCGCGGGTCGGTCCCGGCCGGCGGCGAGGGACGTCCCCGGCGACGGTCCCGCCCTCGCCGGAGACCCCCGGCACCCNCGCTGGTCACAGGCGTNGACAGGGCCGGCAGACGCGGCCGGATCTGGTCCGTAGCATCGGTTCCATGACGGATCAGCACGGTGGCACCGGCTCGGATGCCCATGGCGGCACGGGTGGTGCGTCGCGNCATCCGGGTGAACGGCCGCCGGGGGTCGTCATCGGGCGCATTCGTGGCGTCCCGATCATGGTGTCGCCGCTTGCGTTGATCTTCGCCCTCCTGGTGGCCTACCTGCTCTCCGGCTCCATCCGGGACNGGCTNCCGACGGCGTCGGACGGCCAGGTCCTCGCGATGGCCACGGTGATCTCCGTCGGCTTCCTGCTCTCCCTGCTGGTCCACGAGATCGGCCACTGCCTGGCCGCCCTCGCCTTCGGCCACACCGTCCGTTCGGTGACGCTGCACGGGTTCGCCGGGTTCACCGAGTTCGAGCCCGAACCCCGCAGTCCCGGCCGCGAGTTCCTCATCGCCTTCGTCGGTCCGGCGGCCAACGGTCTGCTTGCCGGGCTGTGCTTCCTCGGCCTGCTCGGCATCGGCGACGACACCAANGTCGGGGTGGTGCTGCGCGATCTCGGGGTCATCAACCTGGCGCTGTTCGTGTTCAACCTGGCCCCCGGCGTGCCGTTGGACGGCGGGCGGGTGGTCATCGCCGCCGTGTGGGCGGTGACCGGGGACAAGCTGCGCGGGCTGCGGGCCGGCGCCTACGGCGGCTTCGTGGTGGCCGCGGGCATGGTCGTCTGGGGTACGACGATCTCCGGCGACAGCTTCGGCCTGTTCTACACGTATGCTCTGGCGGCGTTCCTGGCCTTCGCGGCCTTCCAGTCCTTGCGTGCGGCCCAGTTGCGCGGTCGGCTGCCGGGGCTGTCCGCCGGCCGGCTGGTGCGCCGGACGCTGCCCGTCGAGGGCGCCGTGCCGCTGGCCGAGGCGTTGCGGCGGGCCCAGGAGGTCGGCGCCACCGCCGTCGCGGTGATCGACCGAGACGGTAATCCCATCAAGATCATGAATGGCTCGGCGGTCGACGCGCTGCCCGAGCATCGGAGGCCGTGGATGTCCGTGGACGAGGTGAGTCGGGCGATCTCGCCCGGGATGGTGCTCGACGCCGACCTGGAGGGCGAGGACCTGCTCGCCGCCGTGCAGAGCATGCCCGCCTCGGAGTACCTGGTGCTGCAGCACGGCCGGCCGGTCGGTGTGCTCGCGATGGTCGACCTGGTCGCCCGCCTCGACCCGGCCGCCGCCGCGCGCATGGTGGCGCAGCGGTGACCGAGCCCGATCTTCGCCCCGGCCCCACCGGCGCGGCGCACCGCCGCGGGCCCTTCACCAAGGGCGACCGGGTGCAGCTCACCGACCCCAAGGGACGCAAGCACACCGTCGTCCTGGAACCGGGCAAGCAGTTCCACACCCACCGCGGCGCCGTCGAACACGACGCGCTGCTCGGCCGGCCCGAGGGCATCGTCGTCACCAGCACCGGCGGCACCGACTACCTGGCGCTGCGCCCCCTGCTCGTGGACTTCGTGCTGTCGATGCCCCGCGGGGCGACCGTGGTCTACCCCAAGGACGCGGCCCAGATCGTCACGTACGCGGACATCTTTCCGGGCGCGCGGGTGCTTGAGGCCGGCGTCGGCTCGGGCGCGCTGTCCTGCTCCCTGCTGCGCACCATCGGGGATGCCGGTCGGTTGATCTCCTACGAGCGGCGGGAGGACTTCGCCGCCATCGCCCAGCGCAACATCGAGACGTTCTTCGGCGGGCCGCATCCGGCGCACACGGTGATCGTCGGCGATCTGGCCGAGACGACCGAACGGGACGTCGACCGGGTCGTCCTCGACATGCTCGCGCCCTGGGACGTCGTGGACGCCGTCAGCGCGGCGCTCGTTCCCGGCGGGGTGGTCTGTGCCTACGTCGCCACGACGACGCAGTTGTCCCGGGTCGTGGAGGCCCTGCGGGCCCACGGCACGTTCGCCGAGCCCGCCGCGTGGGAGACGATGATGCGGGACTGGCATGTCGAGGGCCTTGCGGTCCGCCCCGGCCACCGCATGGTCGGCCACACGGGCTTCCTGGTCACCGCGCGTCGCCTCGCCGACGGGGTCACGCCTCCGGTCCGCCGTCGACGCCCGGCAAAGGGCGCCCTCGGGGATCCGGCCGGCGCGGATCCGGCCGAGGCGGGTGCCCTTCTCGCCGAGCCGGCCGCGACGGCCCTCGCCGGAGCTGCGCCCGAACCCGTCGTGGATGCGGTGCCCGAACCCGTCGTGGATGCGGTGCCCGAAGCCACGCGTGGGAGCTGACTCCACCAGCGACGTGGCGTACCCCCCAGAAGCCCCCTCTCGTCCTGCTGTCACCTTCCGTGACGTTAGGGGGTGTGGCTGAGGCGCGTCGCGAAGCGGGCTACGGCCCGTGCGCCAGCGGCGGATACGGGGAGAGCGCCTACCTGTTTCTTCTGGGGGGTTCGGCGTCCGATTCGTCCCCCCAGAAGGAACAGGTTGCCCCGTTCCCCTGCACACCCCCGCCTCGCGAGGCGGTGTGGAGGGGTGGCGGTGGGCCGTTCGATGGCGAGGCGGGTGCAGTCCGACATCACGCTTCGTCACCGAACGCGGGATGAGGAACTGGTGAGCGGCTGCACGAGGCCGAGCCGACCAGGCAGGCCCGGGGCCTGACCCGCGCGGACCAGGACACGCGGACCAGGAGAGGCCACGGCGGCCCCACGGTCGGGTCGATCGGGACCGAGGCGGCAGGGCGGTCGCAGTTGCAGAAGGCCAGTGACCTCTCGCCGCCCTTGGGGCGTCATCGACCTCCTGTAAACCCTCTCGCCGACGGAGGGGTCTCTCGCCGATGGAGGGGTCTCGTCGACGGGGGGTCTCTCGTCGACGGGGGGTCTCTTGCCGATGGAGAGGTCTCGCGGCGATGGAGGGGCTCGGCGTGATGGAGGCGTCAGCCGAGGGGGCCGCCGGCCTCCAGGGTGCCGTCCGGGCGTTCCACGTAGATGCACGTTCCCGGGCACTCGTCGGNCGCGTCGACGACCGCGTCCACGACGGGGAGGGGTACCGGCACGTACGCCCCGTCGGTCGTCTGGAGCTCGCCGGCGTCGTCCTTGACGTAGGCCAGCCCGTCGACGTCGAACTCGAAGATGCTGGGGGCGAGCTGGACGCACAGACCGTCGCCGGTGCAGGCGTTCTGGTCGACCCGCACGCGCAGGCCCGCCGAAACGCCCGGCTTCGCTGGAGTTGCCACAGGGCTCCGATCTTCTGTCACCATGGCACCGTAACCCGCTGTTTACGGCAAAGCCCGGTCGTCCTTGCGCGACCGGCCTGCCAGCGGCGGTCACAACGGTAGTGTGGGTGCGTCCCGGTCAGCACGGGGGNGGNGGAGGCGCAGTGTCCGGTCCCCGTTCGGGCTCTGGCTCCGGTGGGAGCACGGGTCGTCCAGGTGATGCCGAATCACGGCGGTCGGCGTACGAGAAGGAAGCACANGAGCTCACGACGCAGGTCGCCTTCCTGGAAGAGGAAGTGGCCATGCTGCGGCGTAGGTTGTCCGAATCGCCCAGGCAGGTCAGGGTGCTGGAGGAACGCCTCGCGGAGATACAGGCCGAGCTGTCGTCCGCCACGGGACAGAACGACAGACTCGTCGCCACTCTCCGGGAGGCGCGCGACCAGATCGTCACCCTGAAGGAGGAGGTCGACAGACTCGCGCAGCCGCCAAGCGGCTACGGGATCTTCGTCTTCCGGTATGACGACGGCACCGTCGACGTGTTCACTCAGGGCAGAAAGCTCCGGGTGACCGTGTCGCCGAGTGTCGACGTCGGCTCGCTCTCGCCCGGCCAGGAGGTCATGCTCAACGAGGCCCTCAACGTGGTCGAGGCGCGCTCGTTCGAGCGGCAGGGTGAGATTGTCCTGCTCAAGGAAGTCCTCGAAAGCGGTGACCGAGCACTGGTGATCGGTCACACCGACGAGGAGCGGGTGGTCATGCTGGCCCAACCGCTGCTCGACGGTCCGATCCGCGCGGGGGACTCGTTGTTGATCGAGCCCCGCTCCGGGTACGCCTTCGAGCGGGTCCCGAAGTCCGAGGTCGAGGAGCTTGTCCTCGAAGAGGTCCCGGACATCGGGTACGAGCAGATCGGCGGGTTGAAGAGTCAGATCGAGTCGATCCGCGACTCGGTGGAGCTGCCGTTCCTGTACAAGGAGCTCTACCGGGAGCATCAGCTCAAGCCGCCGAAGGGTGTGCTGCTCTACGGCCCACCCGGCTGCGGCAAGACGCTGATCGCGAAGGCGGTCGCCAACTCGTTGGCCAAGAAGGTCGAGGCGATCACCGGCCAGGGCAACGGCCGGGCCTTCTTCCTCAACATCAAGGGCCCCGAGCTGCTCAACAAGTTCGTCGGCGAGACCGAGCGGCAGATCCGGCTGGTGTTCCAGCGGGCGCGCGAGAAGGCGTCCGAGGGAATGCCGGTGATCGTGTTCTTCGACGAGATGGACTCGATCTTCCGGACCCGCGGCTCGGGTGTGTCCTCGGACGTGGAGAACACGATCGTTCCGCAGCTGCTCAGCGAGATCGACGGCGTCGAGCAGCTCGAGAACGTCATCGTGATCGGCGCGTCCAACCGCGAGGACATGATCGACCCGGCGATCCTGCGGCCGGGGCGGCTCGACGTCAAGATCAAGGTGGAGCGGCCCGACGCCGAAGCGGCCCGCGACATCTTCGCCAAGTACGTCGTGCCCAGCCTGCCGCTCTACCCGGAGGACCTCGCCGAGTTCGACGGCAATCGGGAGGCCACGGTCGCGGCGATGATCCAGCGCGTCGTCGAGCGGATGTACGCGGAGAGCGAGGAGAACCGTTTCCTCGAGGTGACCTACGCCAACGGCGACAAGGAGGTCCTGTACTTCAAGGACTTCAACTCGGGCGCGATGATCGAGAACATCGTCGCCCGCGCCAAGAAGATGGCGGTCAAGGCGCACATCGAGGGCGGCCTCAAGGGTCTGCGCATGCAGTACCTGCTCGCCGCGTGCCTGGACGAGTTCAAGGAGAACGAGGACCTGCCGAACACGACCAACCCGGACGACTGGGNCCGGATCTCCGGCAAGAAGGGCGAACGGATCGTCTACATCCGCACGCTCGTCACCGGAACGAAGGGCACCGAGGCCGGACGCTCCATCGACACCATCGCGAACACCGGCCAGTACCTGTAACGACCGGCGGAACACTCACCGCAGTTCCGTCGCGGTCGCGCTAGGTACGGCGACCGCGGCGGGGCGGCCTGCTCCGTACCGCGGCGCCCGGGACCGAGAAGGTTCCGGGCGCCGCGGCATGCGTGCGCCGAAAACCCGCCCAGTCCGCGGGGCCTGCGCCCGCCACGAGGGCTCTCACCGAGGCGCGCCGCCACCGGCATGGGCGACACCCGCGTGCCGGTCGCGCCGCGATCCGGGCCCGGCCCCGGGTGCCCCCGATCGGGGATCCCCGGGCCTCGGGAGGGTCCGGCTCGGGGGCTCGCCGCACCGATCCGCGTCGGGCGGAACGGGTCCGTGCGGACCGCCCAGAACAAACAAGGCGGACGTCCGGCCAACCGACCGCCCGCGCAGCACNTACGCTTGCAGAGTGAGCGCGCGCCGGATCATGGGAATCGAGACCGAGTACGGGGTGTCGGTGCCCGGTCAGCCGAACACCAACCAGATGTTGGCCTCGTCGTTGGTGGTGAACTCCTATGCCAACAGAACGTCGTCCTCGGGCAGCCGTGCCCGGTGGGACTTCGAGGAGGAGTCGCCGCTGCGGGACGCGCGAGGCTTCGAGCNCCCCCGGGAGCCGGCGGTCGACCCGAGCGCGCCGGCCAACGAGGACGACCTGGGCCTCGCCAACGTCATCCTGACCAACGGGGCGCGGCTCTACGTCGACCATGCCCATCCGGAGTTCTCCTCGCCCGAGGTCACCAACCCGCGTGACGTCGTGCTGTGGGACAAGGCCGGTGAACGGGTGATGGCGGAGGCGGCCCGCCGCGCCCTGACGGTGCCCGGCTCCAAGCCCGTGAACCTGTACAAGAACAACACCGACAACAAGGGCGTCTCCTACGGCTGCCACGAGAACTACCTCATGGCCCGGTCGACCCCGTTCGGGGAGATCGTCCGCAACCTCACCCCGTTCTTCGTCTCCCGCCAGGTCGTCTGCGGAGCCGGTCGGGTCGGCCTCGGCGTCGACAGCCGTGAGGCCGGCTTCCAGATCAGCCAGCGGGCGGACTTCTTCGAGGTCGAGGTGGGCCTCGAGACGACGCTGAAGCGTCCGATCATCAACACCCGCGACGAGCCGCACGCCGACCCGGAGAAGTACCGCCGGCTGCACGTCATCATCGGCGACGCGAACATGAGCGAGGTCGCCACCTACCTGAAGGTGGGGACGACGGCGCTGGTTCTCGCCATGATCGAGGACGGCTGGTTCAGTGTCGACCTGTCCGTGGACGGCCCGGTGGCCGCGCTGCGGGCGATCTCGCACGACCCCTCGCTCAAGCATCTCGTGACGCTGCGCGATGGTCGGAAGATGACCGGCGTGCAGTTGCAGATGGAGTACTTCGAGCAGGCCCGCAAGTACGTGGAGAACCGGTTCGGCTCGGACGTGGACCCGCAGACCGCCGACATCCTCTCCCGCTGGGAGTCGGTCCTCGGCCGCCTCGAGGTCGACCCGATGAGCTGCTCCCGGGAACTCGACTGGGTCGCCAAGCTGTCGATCCTGGAGGGGTACCGCTCGCGCGACGCCCTGGCCTGGGACTCGCCCCGCCTGGAGCTCGTCGACCTGCAGTACCACGACGTGCGGCCGGACAAGGGCCTGTACAACCGCCTCGTCGAGCGCGGCCGGTTCGATCTGGTCGTCAGCGAGGACGAGGTCACCAGGGCGATGACCGAGCCGCCGGAGGACACCCGGGCGTTCTTCCGCGGCCGCTGCCTCGCCCGCTACCCGCAGCAGGTCGCCGCGGCGTCGTGGGACTCGGTCATCTTCGACATCGGCCGGGATTCCCTGCAGCGGGTGCCGACCCTGGAGCCGTTGCGGGGGACCAGGGCGCACGTGGGCGAGCTGCTCGACCGCTGCGCCACCGCCGCGGACCTCGTCGACGCGCTGGCCGGCCGCTGAGCCCGACCGGCGGCGCTGGCCGCTCGCCGGGCCGCCTGGCGGCGCTGCCCGGTCGGTGAGCCGAGCGGCCCGTCCTGGCCCACCGTCGGGCCGAGTTGCTCCCCGGCTGACCTGCGCGCGTTGCGCCCTGGGCGGACGTCGCGACGAGACGGTCAGTTCGTGATGGAGTGGACCTCTCACCGATCCGTCTGATGGTGTCGGTGGGGCGGGATAGTGTCGCGCCAGGCGATCGAAGGAGGGCTTCATGGCCACCAGGGACAGCGGCGGCGGGCAGCAGCACACCAACCGGCAGGCCGACGAGGTCGAGGAGGTCGCGGCCGAGGGCAACGAGGCCAGCGACCTCAAGGAGCGGCACGAGAAGCTCTCCNAGGACGTCGACTCGCTCCTCGACGAGATCGACGACGTCCTCGAGGAGAACGCCGAGGAGTTCGTGAAGGGCTACGTCCAGAAGGGCGGCGAGTGACCGCGCAACCCCGGCGTCGGCGGGGCTGAGCCCGCGCCACGCACCGGCTCCGGGCGCGCTCGGGGCACCGAAGGTGCCTCCCGATCGTGGCGGTCGCCCTGTGTCGCCTGACCGCCGTCGGCCGGGTCGCCCACCCGCGCTCCGCGTGTCGCCCGTCGGTTCCGCCGGCAGGTGAGGCAGGGTCGTGGATGGTCCGCCGGGCCCGGGAACCGCGTTTTCGCCCGTCTACGCGCCGCGCCGCTGCGGTTCGCGGGGTGCGGATCGTCGCTGGTCGCGTCGGCGGCCGTCCGGGCGTGCCCGGACGGCCCTGATCCGGCCCGCGGCGCGGCGCCGGGTGCGGTCGGGTGCTGCGGGCGGGTCGGCCGGGGGCTGGCGGAGGCCCTGCGGACGGTTCGTGGGGCCGGTTCGGGGCCGGGGCCCCCCGCGGGCGGATCGCCGTCGATCGCCCGGCCGGTCGCCCTGGCCGACCGCACCAGGAGGCGATGGCCCTATGTTGTGCTCATGCGCACGTCGCCCGCGGTTCCCGGAGACGATCGGGACGCCGCGGACCGTGTGACCGTCTATCGGAAGGGGGATGCGTGGCTGATCCAATGGGTGGCGCCGGGCGCCTACCGGCTGTGTTCATGACACCGGGAACGTCGTCGTTCACCGATTTCCTGTCGCAGTCGGCGCCGCACCTGCTGCCGGGGGCCCGGGGTGGCCTGCCGGGGCCGGTCACCGAGGTGGCGCANGGCACGACGATCGTGGCGGTGACGTTCCCCGGTGGTGTGATCATGGCCGGTGACCGGCGGGCGACGCAGGGGCACATGATCGCCCAGCGGGACGTCGAGAAGGTGCACCACGCCGACGACTTCTCCTGCGTGGGCTACGCGGGCACGGCCGGGGTCGGCGCCGAGCTGATCCGGCTGTTCCAGGTGGAGCTGGAGCACTACGAGAAGATCGAGGGCGCGACCCTGAGCCTGGACGCCAAGGCCAACCGGCTGGCGGCCATGGTCAAGGGGAACCTCCCGATGGCCCTGCAGGGCCTCGCCGTGGTCCCCCTGTTTGCCGGCTACGACCCGGACCTGGACAAGGGCCGGATCTTCTCCTACGACATCGCCGCGGCGAAGTCCGAGGAGCGGACGTACGAGTCGATCGGTTCCGGCTCGGTGTTCGCGAAGGGCTCGCTGAAGAAGCGCTTCCGTCCCGACCTGACCCAGGACGACGCGGCGCGGATCGCCGTCGAGGCCCTCTACGACGCCGCGGACGACGACTCGGCGACCGGCGGGCCGGACACGATCCGCAAGCTGTATCCGATCGTCGCGTCGGTGACGTCCGACGGGTACCGGCGCTACGGCGACGACGAGGTAGAACCCGTGGTGACCGCCATCATCGCGGACCGTTCCACGAGCGCGGGAGGCTGACGTGACCATGCCGTTCGGATACGCGAGCCCCGAACAGCAGGTCCGCGACAAGTCCGAGTACGCGCGCAAGGGCATCGCGCGCGGGCGCAGCGTCGTCGTCATCACCTACGCGGACGGGATCCTGTTCGTCGCCGAGANCCCCTCGGCGACCCTCCACAAGATCAGTGAGATCTACGACCGCATCGCGTTCGCCGCTGTGGGCAAGTACAACGAGTTCGAGAACCTGCGCACGGCCGGCATCCGCCTGATGGACTCCCGCGGCTACATGTACGACCGGCGCGACGTGACCAGCCGCGCCCTCGCCAACGCCTATGCGCAGACCCTCGGTGCGATTTTCACCGAGAGCGTGAAGCCCTACGAGGTCGAGATCGTGGTGGCCGAGGTCGGCCCCACCACCGACGACGACCAGATCTACAAGCTGACGTTCGACGGGTCGATCGCCGACGAGCGGGGGTTCGTCGCGATCGGCGGCGCCTCCGACCAGGTCACGACCTCGTTGAAGGAGCATCACCGGGACGGCCAGCCCCTCGCCGACGCCCTGCGGGTCGCGGTGCAGGCGCTGACCGTCAGCGTCCCGCCGGGGCTGCCGCAGAACGGCGAGCGGGTGCTCACCGCGGCCAACCTGGAGGTCGGGATGCTCGACCGGACCCGCGCCCGGCGGCAGTTCAAGCGGATCGCCGGCACGGCCCTCGCCGAGCTGCTCGCCCAGACCGCCACCTCCTCCTGACCGACCGCGCTCCTGACCGGCCGCGTCGGCCGGTCCGATCGGTGCCGCTGCGGCGACCGTCGGACCGGCCGAACGGCGGGTCGGCGTAGTGCTCAGTGCAGGTGGTGTCTCAGTGCGGGTGGTGTCTCAGCGCGGATGACGTCTCAGCGCGGGCGAACATGCTCGTCGAGGAAGGCGAGCGCGCGAGACCAGGCGTCCGCCGCGGCAACCGGGCGGTACACCGCCTCCCGGTCGTCGCTGTGGAAGGCGTGTCCCGCGCCCGGGTAGCTGACGAGTTCCGTCGGCGCGCCGCTGCGGGAGGCCGCGGCCCGCAGCGCGGCGATCTCGTCGGTGCTGATCAGATCGTCCTCCTCGCCGTAGAGACCGAGCCACGGCACGCGCAGCGTCGGGGCCGCCTCCACCAGCGGCGGCACACCCGGCCAGTACGGCGTGCTCACCCCGCCGCCGTAGAACGACACCGCCGCTGCCAGCGGGTGGCGGGTGGCGGTGTGCAGCGCAACGGTGCCGCCCATGCAGAACCCGACGATGGCGCTCTGCCCGGCGTCGAAGCCGGAGTCGGCGAGATGGGTGAGCGCCGCGTCGACGTCGGCGTCGATGCCCGTCCCCGTCAGCGCCTCCATCGCTGGGATCGCCCCCGGCCAGCCGCCGGCCGGGTCGACCTCGTCGCGTCCGTCCCGGTGGTACAGGTGCGGCGCCACAGTCAGCCANCCGGCCCCGGCCAACCGGTCGCACACGGACACCAGGTAGGGCGTGATGCCGCGGGCGTCCTGCACGACGACCACGCCACCCCGGGGCGGATCGTCCGCCGCGGGGGCCACGATCGTCAGCGGGACCGAACCCCGCCGGGCGACCTCCGCCCGCAGGTGGCTCTTCAGGGTGCCGTTGCGGTGGGCCTGGCTGGACGTCGCGTCGTTCGTTCCGGTTGTCATGGCGGCCATCCTTCCCCGTCGCAGGCTTCGTGACCGCATGGCCTGCGTCGGACCTGCCACCGTCGCGGCAGGGGGCGCGCGGGCGCATCGCGTCGATCCCCACGCGGTGGCCCACCTGAGCGCCCCCGTGCTTCCCCGCCGGGGGCCGCCGGACGGCGGCGGGAACCGCCGGGTGACGACGGGTCCGTCGCGAAACGCCGTGCCGCGACACGCCGCCGGACGGGCCGCGACACCGTGAAGGCGTCACGCTACTCCCCGTAGCGTCCCGGCGGGCTCCGCCGGACAGAGGGGAGGATGCGGTGAGCAGACCGCTGCCGAACAGGACGGCGAGTGTGCGCGCGACGGCGGACTCGCGGGGTACGGCGGGCGCGGCGCGGGCCGGCGTGACCGGGACAGCGGTCCCGTGGTGACCGGCGGCAGGCACCAGGAGGGCGACCACGGCCCCCTGCCTGGGCAACGTCACCAACCCGGCCCGCAGTCGGACGGCGTCCTCGAGCCGAACACCGAGCCGGACGTCCATCGCGAGCCTGTCGGCCCTGGTGGTGCCGACGGCCCTGGTGGTTCGGGCGGTCTGCACGGTTCAGGCGGTCTGCACGGTTCGGGCGGTCTGCGCGGTTCGGGCGGCGAGCGGGGTCCGGCCGGCATGCGCGATCCGGCCGGGGTCGATCCCGCCGTCGGCTGGCACGCCCATCCCGGTTACCCGCCGCACGACCACGGGCCGGGCGACACCGGCCCGCCGGACCATCGACCGGCGTACGGCCACCGCCATGCCGCCGACGGCAGCGTGCTCCCGACCTCGGACGGCAGCGTCCCTGCCGGCGACACCCTGCCGGGCGCGACCGCGACCGCTGGCGCTGGCTCGGCCGGTGCGCCTGGTTCGACAGGGGTGCCCGGACCGGCCGGCATCCCTGCTGCGGGGGAGGCGATCGCCGGTGCGGGCGAGGTGCCCGCCGGTCTCGTCCCCGGCGTCCATCGTGACGCGGTGGCGGGCCGGTGGAGGCCGGGCGCCCCGGCGCAGCAGCGTCCCGGCCGTGACCCGCTCGGCCTGCGCGCTGTGCGGCGGGCCGGTGCCATCACGGTCGGGATGGCCGTGCTGATGGGGATTCTCGTCTGGCTCTACGGGACGTCGGTGACCAGCCTGCGGCCACGGGACCTGCCGATCCTCACCGTGGGTCCGGCGCCCGCGGCGACCGCGCTCGCCGACCAGATCAGCCGGGTCGAACCCGGCGCGCTGACCGTGCACACCGTGCCGACCGTCGCCGCGGCCGACCAGGCTCTGCGCGACCGCGACGCCTACGCCGCGATCGTCATCGGCAACGACGGACTGACGCTGCGGGTCGCCTCGGCGGCCAGTCCCGCGGTAACCGAGGCGATCACCCGGGGCATCCGGGTGTTCATGCCCGGTCTGGAGATCCCGGTCGTCGACGTGGTCGCGAACGCGTCCCGGGATCTGGCCGGCGGGGGACTGGCCGCCGGATACCTGCCGCTCGTGCTCGTCATCGCCGCCGCGGGAGTGCTGCTGACCCGGCTGGTCCGCTCCCGCGCGGTCCGGCTGGCCGGCATCGCGGTACTCGCGGTGCTCTCCGGGTTCGCCGGGACGGTGGCGCTGCAGGGCGCGCTGGACGTCCTGCCGGGTTCCTTCCTGACGACGATGGCGGTGCTGACCCTGCTGGCCCTGGCGGTCGCGGGGCCGATCGTGGGGGTCGGCGCGGTGGCCGGGACGCCGGNCCTGGTCGGCGCCGTCCTGGTGACGGTCGCGGGCGCCGCGCTGTCGGCGGTGCAGTCCGCGCCGGAGATGCTGCCCCGCCCGTGGGGGGACATCGGCCAGTTCGCGCCGCCCGGAGCGGGGGCGACCCTGCTGCGCTCCACCAGCTACTTCGAGGGCGCGGCTGGTGGCCGACCGGTGGTCGTGCTGGCCGTCTGGCTGGTCGTCGGCCTCTGGCTGGCCTTCGTGGGGGAGCGCGGCGCCGCCCCGTCGTTGTACCCGGGTGCCCGGGGGACCCCCCGGTCGGGCCAGGGGGCCCAACGACAGGGGGCCGGCATCGCCCCGGCCGGCACACCTACGACGGGCACGGTGCCGGCGGGCGGGGCCACGATCCCGGCAGGCGCAGGCGCAGGCGCAGGCGCCACGGCCGGTTCGGGCTCGGGCGCGGCGGGCCCGGGGGTGGCGGGCCCGGGGGTGGCGGCGGCGGTGCCCGCACGAGCCGGCGCGACCACAGCGGACGAGGCGTGGGCGCTCCAGGAAGCGGCCGACGGCCCTGCGCTCCCCGGCGGCCCTGCGCTGCCCGGTGGGGCGGTGGTGGACCAGGCACCGGCGGCGCGCGCGGGAAGCACGCCCGGTGGCCCACCGGCTGCGGTCGCGGCGCCCCTGCCGACGTGGCGCTCGCCGCTGGAGCGCACAGTGCCGATCGAACCGTCGGGCGGAGGCGTCCGGCTGGTGCCCCCGACCCGCCCTGGCGACCCGCCACCAGGGCGTGGGGGAGGTCCCGCGGGGGGTGCGACGGCGGGCGGATCGGAATCCCGGTGACCTCGAGCCCGAGCGTCTGGCCACGCCAGGGTGGCATCCGAGCATAGGGTCACAGACGTGGATCGCCGCATCTTCGGACTGGAGAACGAGTACGGCGTCACCTGCGTGTTCCGGGGGCAGCGGCGGCTGTCCCCGGACGAGGTGGCGCGGTACCTGTTCCGTCGTGTCGTGTCATGGGGACGCAGCAGCAACGTGTTCCTCAAGAACGGCGCCCGCCTCTACCTCGACGTCGGGAGCCATCCGGAGTACGCCACTCCGGAATGCGACTCCGTCCCCGACCTCGTCACCCATGACAAGGCCGGCGAGCGGATCCTGGAGGGTCTGCTCGTCGAGGCCGAACGGCGGCTGCGGGAGGAGGGCATCGCCGGCGACATCCATCTGTTCAAGAACAACACCGACTCCGCCGGCAACAGCTACGGCTGCCACGAGAACTACCTCGTCGGCCGGCACGGCGAGTTCTCCAAGCTCGCCGACGTGCTGGTGCCGTTCCTGGNCAGCCGGCAGATCCTCTGCGGGGCCGGCAAGGTGTT
Organism: Frankia sp. CpI1-P; assembly: GCF_001421075.1. Taxonomy (NCBI): domain Bacteria; kingdom Bacillati; phylum Actinomycetota; class Actinomycetes; order Frankiales; family Frankiaceae; genus Frankia; species Frankia sp. CpI1-P. Next base: position 106,080 of record NZ_LJJX01000007.1, read on the forward strand.
GCAGACCCCGCGCGGCGCGGTCTACTGCATCTCCCAGCGCGCCGAGCACATCTGGGAGTCGGTGTCGTCGGCGACCACCCGGTCCCGCCCGATCATCAACACCCGGGACGAGCCGCACGCGGACGCCGAGCGTTNCCGCCGCCTGCACGTCATCGTCGGCGACTCGAACATGAGCGAGACGACGATGCTGCTCAAGCTCGGCTCCACCGATCTGGTGCTGCGCATGATCGAGGCCGGCGTCATGCTGCGCGACATGACGCTGGAGAACCCGATCCGGGCGATCCGCGAGGTCAGCCACGACATGACCTGCCAGCGGAAGATCAAACTGGCGAACGGCCGCGAGGTCAGCGCGCTGGACATCCAGCGGGAGTACTACTCGAAGGCCGTCGAGTTCGTCGAGCGCCGGGGCGGCGACGAGGTCGCCAAGCGGGTGCTCGACCTGTGGGGCCGCACGCTGCTCGCGATCGAGACCGACGACCTCGAGCTCGTCGCCCGGGAGATCGACTGGGTGACGAAGTACGTGCTCATCGAGCGGTTCCGGCACAAGCACGGCCTGTCGCTGGCCTCGCCGCGGGTCGCCGAGCTCGACCTGAAGTACCACGACATCCACCGCGATCGCGGGCTGTACTACCGAATGGAGCGGGCGGGGCTCGTCGAGCGGGTGACCCGCGACCTCGACGTGTTCGAGGCCAAGTCGCGGCCGCCACAGACCACCCGCGCCCGGCTGCGCGGCGAGTTCATCAAGCGGGCCCAGGAGAAGNGGCGCGACTTCACGGTCGACTGGGTCCACCTCAAGCTCAACGATCAGGCGCAGCGTACGGTCCTGTGCAAGGACCCGTTCCGCTCCGTCGACGACCGGGTCGACAAGCTCATCGCCAGCATGTGAGGACCCGCTCCCTGTGATGTCCGCTCCGCGGCGTGCCCGCGCCGCCCTGACTGCCCTGACCGCCCTGCGCGTGGTCGCCCCGCTCACGCGAGCCGCGAGCCGTCGCCGCCTGCTCGCCGGCGTGGTGCTGCCCGCAGTGCTGGTCGTCCCGGTCCTTGCGGGCTGCTCCGCCTCGGACGCCCCCGACGGCACGGGCGCCGCGCCGGCGCCGACCGTGACCGCCGGGCCCCGCCTGCCCGCGGTGCAGAACGCCACCGACCTGACCCGTAAGCCGCTGTCCGCGGCGGGGTCGGGCACCCCGCCGACCACGCTGGTCACCGACGACCTCGTCACCGGCCACGGGACGCGCGCCTCGGCCGCCAGCACCGTCGTCGTCCAGTACTCCGGCGTGCTGTGGCGCAACGGCAAGGAGTTCGACACCACCTGGGGCAGCGGGCAGACCGCCACCTTCCCGCTGGACAGCACGATCGCCGGCTTCGGGCGCGGCATCGACGGGATGCGCGTCGGCGGCCGCCGGCAGATCGTCATCCCGCCCGACCTCGGCTACGGGCCGGCGGGCGGCCAGCCGCCGACCATCCTCGCCGACGACACCCTGGTCTTCGTGGTCGACCTGCTCGCCGTCCAGGGCGGCGGCGGTGCCGGCGGTGCCGGCGCGGGCGGGGCGACCGTCCAGCCCTAGCCGAGATCGTCCGAACCCGAGCGGGGCCGGCTGCGGTGCGTTGTGTCCGGTCTGAGCCCTGGGATCGTGCACAACGCACCGCAACGCCTGGCCACGCGCCCGGATCGATCCCGGCCCGTCCCGACCNTCGCTCGGATCCGGGCGTCCGTCCTCCGGCGGTGGGACAACGGGTCGTGGTGGGGGCGGTGCCGGCCCGGCGTTGCAGGTCGACTACCGTGTGACGATGTGTCCCGGCGACGGGTGGAGCGCCTGCTGAACCTGACGATGTGCCTGATGGCGACATCGCGCTTTCTCACCGTGTCCCAGCTCGGTGAGCTGGTGGAGGGCTACGAGCCCGGCGTCACCGGGGAGGAGCAGGAGGCCTTCCGGCGGATGTTCGAGCGCGACAAGGCCTACCTGCGCGAGATCGGCATCCCGTTGGAGACCGGGGCGGACTCGGCGTTCAGCGACGAGGTCGGCTACCGGATCCGCCGCGGCGACTACGCCCTGCCCGACATCGCCCTGGCGCCGGACGAGGCCGCCGCGCTGGCGCTGGCCGGGTCGCTGTGGTCGACGACGGCGCTGGCCGGGCCGGCGGCGAGCGCCCTGCGCAAGCTGGCCGCCGGCAGCGCCGCGGTCGGCGACGGCGGCCTCGACCCCCTTACCGGCCTCGACACTCTCGCCGGCCTCGACACTCTGGACGGCTTCGAGCCGCGGGTCGACGCGACGGATCCCGCGTTCGAACCGTGCCTCGCCGCGGTGCAGGCCGGCCGGGCGATCCGCTTTCCCTACCGCAAGGTCGGCGAGACCGACGTCGCCGAGCGGCACGTCGAGCCGTGGGGCGTGCTGTCCTGGCGGGGCCGCTGGTACCTGGCGGGCCACGACGTCACCCGCGGCGCCCCGCGGGTGTTCCGGCTGTCCCGGTTCGCCGGGCCCGTGCGGCCGGTCGGACCCGGCGGGGCCGTGCGCGTCCCGCCGGACGTCGACCTGCACGCCATGGTCTCCACCCAGGCCCCGCCGGACCGGGTGCGCACCGCGACGCTCGCCGTGCGCCGCGGCACCGGCCACGCGCTGCGCCGCGGCGCCCGCCCCGTCCACGCCGCCTGCCCGCCGACCGAGCTGCCGCCGGACCTGCTCACCGGCCCGCCGGCCGAGGTGGGATGTCGGCCGGCCGAGGCGGGGCGGCGGCCGGTCGTGCCGGCGGACATGGACCTGGTGGAGCGGGAGTTCGCCGACACCGAGCGCTTTGCCCGCTGGATCGTCGGGTCGGGGCCGGACGTGATCGTGCTGGGGCCGCCGGAGCTGCGCGCCGCCGTGGTCGCCCGGCTGCGGGCGGCGGCCGCGGGCACCGCCGGCGCGCGCGAGGCCGCCGCGGTTCCCGGCGGGCGATGAGCGATGAGCGCCGCGACCGACCGGTTGAGCCGGCTGCTCGCCCTCGTCCCCTGGCTGCGGGCGCATCCCGGCATCCCGCTGCCGGCCGCCGCGGAGGCCTTCGGCATCACGCCGCGGCAGCTACGCGATGACCTGGACCTGCTGTTCGTGTGCGGACTGCCCGGCGGGGCGCCGGGCGACCTCATCGACCTGAGCTACTCCGGCGACCGGATCACCGTCGCCGATCCGCAGACGCTTGACCGGCCGTTGCGCCTGTCCGTGGACGAGGCCACGGCGTTGGTCGTCGCCGCCCGCGCGCTCGCCGATGTGCCGGGGCTCGCCGGCCGGGAGGCCCTCGATCGGGCGCTGGAGAAGTTGGAGAAGGCGGTCGGTGCGGCGGGCAGCGTCGCCGGCCAGGTGCGCGTCAGCCTCGACACCCACGCCGAGGTGCTCGCCGCGGTGCAGCGGGCGGTACGGCAACGTCGCCGGGTGCACCTGCGCTACCTCGTATGGTCCCGCGACGAGTTGACCGAGCGTGACGTGGACCCGATGCGGGTGCTGGTCCGGGAGGGCCACTGGTACCTGGAGGGCTGGTGCCACCGGGCGGAGGCGGTGCGGTTGTTCCGGCTGGACCGCATCGACGGGCCGGGCGGGGTCGAGGTGCTCGACGTTCCGGCCGCCCCGCCGCCGGGCGCGGTGTCCCGCGACACCAGCGAGGGGATCTACCGTCCCGGCCCGGCCGACGTCCGGGTCGTCCTCGAACTCGCCTCGCCGGCCCGCTGGGTCGCCGACTACTACCCGGTCACGGGGGTGCGGGAGCTGCCCGGCGGTCGCCTGGAGGTCACCCTCCACGCGCGGGAGACGTCCTGGCTGCACCGGCTCGTGCTCGGCCTCGGCGCCGACGTGCGGGTCGTCGAACCGCCGGGGCTCGCCGCCCAGGTGCACGCCCTGGCGCGTCGGGCGCTGGCCGCCTACGGGCTCGACGCCCCCGCCGGCGGCGCCGGCGGCGAACGGTAGGGTGACCGGCATGCTCTGGACGCTCGTCTACCTCGTGCTCATCCTCGGCGGGCTCGTCCTGCTCGCCCTGTGCGCCTGGCGGGTGTGGCAGAAGGTGCGCGGCGTGCGCCGGGCTCTCGGCGAGCTGTCGACGCGGGTGTCCGGTCTTGCCGCCGACACCGCGGAGCTCTCCGCCCGGCTGAACCATGCCGAGGTCACGGCCCGGCTCGCCGAGCGCACCTCCTGATCGGCCCGACCGGGCCGGATGCGGGGCGCGAGCGGGCAGCTCGGGTGTGGTCCCATCGTGATCCATCGTGATCCGCGAGGAGCGATCGGGGGATTCGGTTTCGTAACGNAGGGTCACATTGTGGTCGACGCGGCGCGCTTTCGTGATGACTGTGGGAAACATCGGGCGGTGGTGGTGTGGATTCTCGCGTGCGAAGCGTTCCGGAACAGCTACAATTCGTCCGGCAGACCCGCTTCGTTGCGCAGCCGTCATCTCCGAGATACCCGTATGCCTTCTATCGCCTCCTAGGCTGGCGGACGTAGCATCGATCGCACCGGTCGTGGGACCGGGCCGGTACCGCTCATCGGAGGACGCAGACCATGCCAAACCTGGGCACCACCGAGATCATCATCATCGCCCTCGTCGTGCTGGTGCTGTTCGGATCGAAGAAGCTCCCCGACGCGGCGCGTTCCTTCGGCCGCTCGCTGCGCATCTTCAAGGCCGAAACCAAGGGCCTGCGCGACGACGAGCACCCGGCCCCGGCCGCTCAGCCGGCCCCGCTGCCGATCGAGGCCCCGGCTGCGGCCCCCGCCCAGGCGGCCCAGTCCAGCGCGTCCGTGAACGGCTCCGCCCCGGCGGCGGACCGGCGCTGACCCCACGTCCCGGCCGGGCGCCGCAGCGTCCGGCCGGTGGATGCCGGTCGCCGTCGGCGGTCCCTCGCGGCCTCGACCTGACCCCTCGACCCCCTGACGCTGCCTGACCCTCGAGGCTGCCTGACCCTCGACCCTGCCCCCTTGACCAGGAGACGCCGACGTGCCAGGGATCCCCACGCCGCGCAGGCTCTTCGCCTCGGTGCACCAGCGGCGGACCCGCACGGTCGAGGACAGCCGGATGCCCCTCACGGAACACCTTCGTGAGTTGCGGAACCGGATCGCGATCGCGCTCCTGGGGTTCGCGATCGCCGCGGTCGTGTGCTTCATCTTCGAACCGCACATCTTCAACTGGCTCAAGGCGCCCTACTGCGACCTNCCGGCCAGTAAGCGTTTCAGCCCCGACGGCGCGGCGTCGACCAACTGCACGCTGTACTTCTTCGGCATCCTCGACGCGTTCACCATCCGGCTGAAGATCTCGATGATCGCCGCGGCGGTGGTGTCCTCCCCGGTGTGGCTCTACCAGCTCTGGTNGTTCATCACCCCTGGTCTGCACCGGCACGAGCGGCGCTGGTCGCTCACGTTCGTCGGGATCTCGCTGATCCTGTTCGCCACCGGCGCCGTCTTCGCCTACCTGACCCTGTCCACGGGGCTGAGCCTGCTGCTCGGGTTCGGCGGCAACGGCCTGGTCAGCGTCCTCGACGGCAACAGGTACCTCAGCTATGTCCAGGCGATGCTGTTGATCTTCGGGCTGTCGTTCGAGATTCCGCTGCTCGTCACCATGCTGAACCTGGCCGGTGTCGTCACCACCGCCCGGCTGCGGTCCTGGCGGCGCGCCGAGATCTTCCTCGTGTTCGTCTTCGCCGCCGTCGTCACGCCCAGCCAGGATCCGTTCACCATGCTGGCGCTGGGTCTGCCGATGGTGATCCTCTACGAGGTCGCGCTGATCGTCGGCTGGATCAACGATCGGCGCAAGGCCCGCCGCGGCGACGACTCCCCGTACGCCGACCTCGGCGACGACGAGACCTCGCCGCTGGACTACGACGACGCCCCGCCCCGCGCGCCCGGCGCCGCCCGGCCGGCCGAGGCGACCCCGGCGTCGCCGGTCGGCGCGGGGACCGGCTCCGCGGCCCCCGGCGGCGATCCGTCGCACCTCGACATCACCTGACCTCGACATCACCTGACGTGCCCCGCTCCCACCTGCCGTGGCGGTCGGTGCGGGGGCGCNGCGTCCCGTAGGGTGGCACTGTGTCCTCCACGCCTGAGGCTCTCGTGGAGTTCGCTGCCAGCCTCCCCTTCGGGTTCGACCCGTTCCAGCTCGAGGCGCTCTCGGCGCTGGCGGCCGGTGAAGGGGTCCTGGTCGCGGCGCCCACGGGAGCGGGCAAGACGGTCGTCGGCGAGTTCGCCGCCCACCTCGCCCTGAGCACGGGAACGCGCTGCTTCTACACGACGCCGATCAAGGCGTTGTCCAACCAGAAGTACACCGATCTTGTCGCCCGTTACGGCGCCGACAAGGTCGGCCTGCTGACCGGCGACACCTCTCGCAACGGCTCCGCGCCGGTCGTCGTCATGACGACCGAGGTGCTGCGCAACATGCTCTACGCCGGCCCGGTCGGCGGNGGCGGCCTCGACACCCTCGCCTACGTGGTCATGGACGAGGTGCACTACCTCGCCGACCGCCAGCGGGGCGCCGTCTGGGAGGAGGTCATCATCCACCTGCCGGCGCACGTCCGGCTGGTGTCGCTGTCGGCGACGGTGAGCAACGCCGAGGAGTTCGGCGAGTGGCTCGTCACCGTCCGCGGGCACACCCGCGTCATCGTCAGCGACCACCGGCCCGTGCCGCTGTGGCAGCACGTCCTCGCCGACCGCACCCTGCACGACCTGTTCCTCGAGGACGGTTCCGGCGCGCCGGCGCCGTCCGCCGGGGCGGCACTCGCCCGGGCGGTGTCCGAGGAGGAGCTCGCCCGGCCCGGCTGGGGGGCCCCGCCCGCCGCCGGGTCCGCCCGCACGGTCCCGCCCGCCGCCGGGTCTGCCCGCACGGTCCCGCCCGCTTCCGGGTCCGTCCCCGCGGTTCCGGCCGGCGCGGGCGGGCGGTCCGGGGACCGGGGCCGCGGTGGGGAACGCGGCCGGCGCCGCGACGGGCGGGGGCGCGCTGCCGACGGCACTCGGGCCCCGTCGCAGACGGTGCCCGCGGCACGCGTCGGCGGCGACGGCCCGGCCCGCGGCGCGACGGCCAAGGTGGGCGGCCGGGTGGTCAACCCGGACCTGGTCCGGCTCGCCCGGGAGGAGAACCGGGCGATGCCCGGCGGCTACGGCCGGGGCCGCGGCGGCCCCGGCGGCCCCGGCGGCCCGCGTCGGCGGATGTGGGTGCCGGGCCGGCCGGAGGTCGTCGAACGCCTCGACCGGGACGGCCTGCTGCCCGCGATCGTGTTCGTGTTCAGCCGGGCCGGCTGCGACGACGCGGTCACCTCCTGCGTGCGTTCCGGGCTGCGCCTGGTCGGGCCGGCCGAGCAGCAGCGCATCCGGACGATCGTCCGCGAGCGCACCGTCGGGATCCCCGACTCCGATCTCGGCGTCCTCGGCTACTGGGCCTGGCTGGAGGGCCTGGAGCGGGGCATCGCCTCCCACCACGCCGGGATGCTGCCCACGTTCAAGGAGATCGTCGAGGAGCTGTTCGTCCAGGGGCTGGTCCGGGTCGTGTTCGCCACCGAGACCCTGGCGCTCGGCATCAACATGCCGGCGCGCACCGTCGTCCTGGAACGGCTGACGAAGTTCAACGGCGAGAGCCGCGTCGACATCACCCCGGGGGAGTACACGCAGCTCACCGGCCGCGCCGGTCGCCGCGGCATCGACGTCGAGGGCCACGCCGTCGTGCTGTGGCAGCCGGGGCTGGACCCGCTGGCGCTGGCCGGNCTCGCGTCCACCCGCACCTATCCGCTGCGCTCGTCGTTCCGCCCCTCCTACAACATGGCGGTCAACCTCGTCGGCCGGCTCGGCGCCGATCGGGCCCGCACCGTCCTCGAATCGTCGTTCGCGCAGTTCCAGGCCGACCGGGACGTGGTGGGTCTGGCGCGGGTGGTGGCGCGCAACACCGAGGCGATCGACGAGATGCGCGCGCAGGTGAGCTGTGACCGCGGGGACGCCGCCGAGTACGACCGGATCCGCCGCGACATCCGCGAGCGGGAGGCGGCGCTGTCCCGGGAGGGTTCGGCGCGCCGACGCGCCGAGTCGGCGGCGGCGCTGGGTCGGCTGCGCACCGGTGACATCGTGCGGGTGCCCGCCGGGCGGCGCAGCGGGCTCGCCGTCGTCCTCGACGCCGATGCGGGCGCGGTCGGCGCCGAGGGGCCCCGGCCCGTCGTGCTGACCGCGGACAAGCAGGTGCGGCGGCTGTCGCTGGTCGACTTCCCGGTCGCGGTGGAGCCGCTCGGACGGGTCCGGGTGCCGCGGTCGTTCAACCCGCNCTCGCCGCAGTCCCGCCGGGATCTGGCCTCCTCGCTGCGGGCCGCGGACGTCGACCCCGACGGTCCGCCCAGCCGGCGGGCCAAGGCGCGCTCCGCGGCCGCGGACGACGCCGAGCTCGCCCGGCTGCGCCGGGCCCTGCGCGCCCACCCGGTGCACGACTGCCCGCGCCGCGAGGAGCATCTACGCTCGGCCGAGCAGGTCAACCGGCTCGCCAAGGAGACCGCGGCGATCTCGCGAAAGGTCGAGGGCCGCACGAACACGGTCGCGAAGACGTTCGACCGGGTCCGCGCGGCGCTGACGGAGCTCGGCTACCTCGACGGCGACACGGTCACCGACGCCGGCCGGGTGCTGGCGCGCATCTACTCCGAGCAGGACCTGCTCGTCTCCGAGTGCCTGCGCGCCGGCATCTGGGAGGACCTGACCGCGCCGGCGCTCGCCGCCGCCGTGTCCAGCCTGGTCTTCGAGCCGCGCGGCGACGACGTGGGCGTCCCGGCGCTGCCCGGCGGCGCGGCGCTACGCGACTGCCTGGACGAGATGGGCCGCCTGGCGTTCCGGCTCGCCGCGACCGAGCAGGGCCACCGCCTGGCGTTCCTGCGCCCGCCCGAGCTCGGCTTCGTCCCCGCCGCCCACGACTGGGCGGTGGGCCGGCCGNTGGAACGGGTCCTCACCGACAGCGGGCTGGAGCTGACCGCCGGCGACTTCGTCCGGTGGATGCGCCAACTGCTCGACCTGCTCGACCAGATCGCCAAGGTGGCCCCCGACGACTCCCGGGTGCGCCGCACCGCCCGCTCTGCGATGGACGCGCTGCGCCGCGGCGTCGTCGCCTACGCGACCAGTGTCTGAGCCGGTGCCGGTGCCGGTGCCGGTGTCCGGGGCGGTGTCGGTGTCCGGGGCGGTGTCGGTGGGTGGTACGGCAGGGCGGCGCGCGGCGGCGCGCGCCGGTGGGCTGGTGCTCGGCGCGGCCCTCGACGCGCTGCTCGCCGATCCGACGCGGCTGCACCCGGTCGCCGGCTTCGGGCGGGCCGCCGTCCGGCTGGAACGGCTGGACTACCGGGACGGCCGCGCCGCCGGCGTGCTGCACACCGCCCTGCTGCTGGCCGCCGTCGCCGTTCCGGCCGCCGCGGTCGAGCACGCGTGGGGACGTCCCCGGGCGGTGCCGGCGCGGTCCACCGTGGAGGACCGGTCCGGCGGCGGGGAGCGTGTTGGCCGTTGGGAGCGTGGCAGCGCAGCGGTCGCGATGACCGCCGCGGGGACCTGGGTGGTGCTCGGCGGGGCGTCGTTGCGCCGGCAGGGCCGTCGGCTCGGTGCCGAGCTGCTCGCCGGCGACCTGGCCGCCGCCCGGGCGCGGCTGCCGACGTTGTGCGGACGGGATCCGTCGCTGCTCGACGAGGCCGGGATCGCTCGCGGCGCCATCGAGTCGATCGCCGAGAACACCTGCGACGCCGTGGTCGCGCCGCTGTGGTGGGGGACGGTAGCCGGGTTGCCGGGGCTGGTCGGCTACCGGGTGGTGAACACCCTCGACGCGATGATCGGCCATCACAGCGACCGCTACGAACGGTTCGGCTGGGCGGCGGCCCGCCTCGACGACCTGGTGAACCTGCTGCCGGCCCGGCTGTGCGCGCTGGCGGCCTGCGTGTGCGCGCCGGTTGTCGGGGGCAGCGCCGCCGATGCGTTCTGGGTGATGCGCCGCGACGGCCGATCGCATCCCAGCCCGAACGCCGGGATGGCCGAGGCCGCGTTCGCCGGGGCGCTGGGCCTGCGCCTCGGCGGGGAGCTGCGTTACCCGTACCGGGTCGAGCATCGGCCCGAGCTGGGGTTCGGCCGCCCGCCGCGGGGCGCCGACGTCGCCGCCGCCGCCCGGCTGTCCGGCGCGGTCAGCGTGCTGTGCCTCGCGGTGACGGCGCTGGTCGGCGGCGCGGCGGGCGCGCTGCTGGCCAGCGGCCTGCGCCGGGTGCGCCGCGTCGGGGTCGAAGGGGGGCCACGTCGGTGAGCGGGGGACTGCTGGTCGCCGGGACGGCGTCGGACGCCGGCAAGAGCGTGCTGACCGCCGGCATCTGCCGGTGGCTGGCCCGGGAGGGCGTGCGCGTCGCGCCGTTCAAGGCACAGAACATGGCGCTGAACTCCACCGTCACCGCGGACGGCGCGGAGATCGGCCGGGCGCAGGCGATGCAGGCCGCGGCGGCCGGGGTGGAGCCGGAGGCGGCGATGAACCCGGTGCTGCTCAAGCCGGGCGGCGACCGCCACAGTCAGCTCATCGTGCTGGGCCGCCCCGTCGCCGAGGTCGACGCGCTCGGCTACCGCCCGTACAAGGAACGGCTGGCGAAGATCGTCCTGGACTGCCTCGACGACCTGCGCGGCCGGTTCGACGCGGTGATCTGCGAGGGCGCCGGATCGCCGGCGGAGATCAACCTGCGGTCCACCGACATCGCGAACATGGGCCTGGCCCGCGCCGCGAACCTGCCGGTGATCGTCGTCGGCGACATCGACAAGGGCGGGGTCTTCGCCGCCCTGTTCGGCACGCTGGCGCTGCTCGACCGCGCCGATCAGGCTCTCGTCGCCGGCTGGGTGATCAACCGGTTCCGCGGCGACGCCCGGCTGCTCGAACCCGGGCTGCGCCAGATCGAGGCGCTGACCGGCCGGCCCGTGCACGGCGTCGTCCCGTTCCGCTCCGGGCTCTGGCTCGACGTCGAGGACTCCCTCGACCTGGCCTCCTACCCCGACGCCGACGCCGACGCCGACGCCGACGCCGACCCCGACGCCGAGCCAGCGGGGGAGGATGGATCGGCGGGGGAGGGTGTGCGGCGGGAGAGCCTGCGGGTGGCCGTGGTCCGGCTGCCCCGGCTGTCGAACGTCACCGACCTCGACGCGCTGCGCGCCGAGCCCGGCGTCGTGGTGCGGCTGGTCACCGGTCCGGCTGAGCTGGCCGACGCCGACCTGGTGGTGCTGCCCGGCACCCGCTCGACGGTGGAGGACCTGCGCTGGCTGCGCCGCCGCGGCCTCGCCGACGCCGTCGCCGCCCGCGCCGCCGCCGGCCGGCCTGTGCTGGGCATCTGCGGCGGCTACCAGATGCTGGGCCGGCGCATCCACGACGACGTCGAGTCGGGTGCGGGGGAGGTCGCCGGCCTCGGCCTGCTGCCGGTGACGACCACCTTCGAGGCGTCGAAGCTGCTCGGCCGCCGCGCGGCGACCGACGCGGACGGCCGGCCGGTGACCGGCTACGAGATCCGCCACGGCCGGCTCACCGTCGCCGGCCATCCCCGGGCCGAGCCGTTCGCCGCCGACGGCGTGCGGGTCGGCGCGGTCGCCGGTACGAGCTGGCACGGCCTGCTGGAGAACGACGAGTTCCGCCGCGCCTACCTCGCTGACGTCGCCGGTGCGGCCGGGCGGGCGTTCGTTGCGGCCCGCACCCGCTTCGCCGACGTGCGCAGCCGCCGCCTCGACGTCCTCGGCGATCTGGTCGCCGACCATCTCGACACCGCCGCACTGCGCCGCCTGCTCGACGGGGGAGCCCCGCCCGGCCTGCCCTTCGTCCCGCCCGGCGCGCCGTGACGCCGCCGACGTCCCGTGACGTCGCCGACGCCCCGTGACGCCGCCGGTGGTCTACAACCGGTTGCGCAGGAGCTGCTTGCCCTGCTCGGCGCCCTTGCGGCTCTCGGTCTGCGCCCGGCGGAACAGGTCGTGCAGCTCCCGGTCCCCGTCGCGCTCGGCGTCGGCGGCGTAGGTCTCCAGCCGCAGCGCGTTGTTCAGGCAGATCTCGGTGAACCACAGCAGGTCGTACTGGGCGTCCTTCGTCCCGGTGATGTTCCCGTGCTCCACGGTCGTGGTCATGATGGGCGACCTCTCCTCTGGGCGTCGTGCCCTCTGAGCATCGTGATGCGGTCCAGCCCCGACTCCGCTACGGGCATGGCATCGGGGGACCGGCGGCCGCGATCCCGCGCCGCCGCGAGCCGGTGGCGCGCCGCGGTCGCTGAAGGTGCCTATGCCCGTACCGAACGTTCCTACCCGTCTCATCCAACCGCTCGGATCCGTCGCGGGAAGAGCCGTCACGGGAAGAGCCGCCGCGGTCGACGGGTTCCTACCCGGTTGAGGAGCATGGCCGGTTGAGGAGCAGGGCCGCTTCGACAGGAACGGCCCCGCTGTCGGGCACGGTCCCTGCCAGGACAGGCGAGAGGAGAACGCACGTGGACGAGGGCACGGTCCTCATCACCGGGGCGACCGACGGGCTGGGCGCCCACCTGGCCGAACGGCTGGGCGGCGCGGGCTGGCGGGTGCTGGTGCACGGCCGCGACGCCGACCGCGCCGAGCGGGTGGCCGGCCGCATCCGCGCGGCCGGCGGGCCGCGGCCCGAGGTGCTGCTCGCCGACCTCGCGGATCTGGGCGAGGTCGACGGCCTCGCCGCCGCCGTCGAACGGCACACCGACCGGCTCGACGTGCTGGTCAACAACGCCGGGGTCGGGTTCGGCACGCCGGGCGCCGTCCGCGAGACCAGTGCCGACGGCATCGAGCTGCGCTTCGCCGTCAACTACCTGGCCGGCTACCGGCTGACCCGCCTGCTGCTGCCGCTGCTGACCCGCTCCGCCCCGGCGAGGATCGTCAACGTCGCCTCCGCCGGGCAGGAACCCCTCGACTTCGCCGACCTGCTTACCACTCGGGACTACTGCGNCATTCGCGCCTACCGCCGCAGCAAGATCGCCCAAATCATGGGAACGTTCGACCTGGCCGAACAGCTGGCCGGCACCGGCGTCACCGTCGACGCCCTGCACCCCGCGACCTTCATGGACACCACGATGGTCCGCCAGGCCGGCTCCCCCGTGAGCAGCACCGTCACCGAGGGCGGCGACGCCACCCTGAACCTGATCACCGGCCCCGCAGCCACCTCGGGCACCGGCCGCTACTTCGGCGGCCAACGTGAGGCCCGCGCTCTCGCCCAGGCCTACGACCCCGCTGCCCGCCGCCATCTCCGCCAGGCCACCGACGAGCTGCTCGTCGCATCCACCCGATCCTGACCACTGCTGCCTGCGTGCCGGAGGGGCAGACCTGGCTCCCGTCGGCCCGCGGCCACGGCACAACCAGCGGGCCTGGTTCGGCTCATGGGGTGGCCTGCCCGCACTGGGGCTCGGCCGTCAGGTCAGGGAGCGGGCGAGTGCCTCGGAGTCGAGCAGCAGGCGGCGGACGATCGCGTCGAAGCGGTCACCCTTGGCCTTCGGTGACAGGCCCTGGAGCGACTCGGCGACCTTGTACTCGATCATGCAGGCCGCGCGCCACTTGGACAGGACCGAGTAGTAGCCGATCGTCGAGACGTCGCGGCCGGTCTGCTCGCCGTAGTAGGCGATGACGTCGTCGCGGTGCGGGAAACGCCCCGGCGTGAAGTACCGCATGGCGCCGTCGTCCTCCTCGGCGGTGACGAGGTTGTTCGCGAACGCGGCGAGGTCGAGCAGGGGATCGCCGATGGTCGCGGTCTCCCAGTCGATGATCGCGGCGAGTCGGGCCGGCGGCCGGTGGTGGAACAGCGCGTTGTTCGGCGCGTAGTCGGCGTGGATGAGCGCGGGACGCGAGCCCGCCGGGACGTTGTCCCGCAGCCAGTCCGCCACGTACCGTAGCCCGGGCAGGTCGCGCGGCTCGTACTTCGGGTAGCGCCGGCGGTAGCCGTCGACCTGGCCCAGCCACCGGTCCGGCTGGCGCTCGAGGAATCCCTCGGGCCGGCCGAAGCCGCCCAGCCCGACCGCCTCGTAGTCGAGGTTGGCCAGCGCGACCAGCCCGTCGGTCATCGCCCAGCAGATGTAGTGCTGGTCGGGGCCGCCGTCGAAACCCGCCGGCCAGATCGTCTCGTTCTCGGCGGTGATGGTGGCCGCCCAGCCGTCGACCAGCTCCATGACGTAGAAGCTGACCCCGAGCAGGGAGTCATCCGCGCAGAAGCCGAGGAACTCCGGGCTCGGGACGTCGGTCCCGGTCAGCGCGCGCAGGACGGTGGCCTCGCGCTGGATCGTGCGCGCACCCTGCGGGCTGCCCTCGAGCGGCGGGCTGCGGAAGATCGCCTTCCGGCCGCCCCGGTCGAGGCTCAGGATCAGGTTGGTCGACCCGCCCGAGACCAGGGCCGTCTCCAGCGGCCCGTCGCCCAGGCTCGGGACGTGCTCGTCCAGCCAGCCGGACAGCGCCGCCAGATTGATCACCTTGTTCGCATCCGTCACAGATGCAGGTTTCCACACCTTCGACGACGACGTTGACGCGTGCAGGGACCCACCCGGTCGAGGGCCTGCCGGCCGGGTCGGCCCGCCGGGCGCCCGGCGGGACTCCCGCGACTTCAGCGCCCGCCGGTTCGACCTCCCACGATCACGTACAGCACGACCGCGGGCACTCACTCGTCGACGAGGCTCAGCGCCCGCTCCGGGCAGGCGGCGACGGCGTCGCGGGCGCGCTTCTCCTGGCCCGCCGGAACCTCCGGGTCGGTCACGGCGACGTAGCCCAGGTCGTCGAGGGGGAAGAGATCGTCGGCGGTGGCGTTGCAGCGGGCGTGGCCCGAGCAGCGCCCGGTGTCGACCACGATTCTCATCGGTCGTCCTTTCGCCCGGGCCGGGATCCGAATCCCGCCAGGGGCAGGGAGAAGATGCCGTGGACATTGCCCCAGTACGCCCGGGGCGTGGCGCCGTCGCGCAGGGCGTAGTCCGGGATGACGCGGTGCCAGCCGGCGAGCGCGACGGTCATCTCGATCCGGGCGAGGTGTGAGCCCAGGCACCGGTGGGGGCCCGCGCCGAACGCCAGGTGCGGGGCGGGCTGTCGCGAGGTGAGGTCGAGGGCGTCCGCGCCGGCGACGAGCGCCTCGTCCCGGTTCGCGGAGACCAGCGGGAAGAGCACGAGGTCACCGGCCCGTAGCTGCTGGCCGCCGACCTCGATGTCCTGGGTCACCTTCCGGCCGATCTCGGGCACGGCGTAGAACCNCAGCAGCTCCTCGACGACGCCGTCGATCGGCTCGCCGGCGGCGGCCAGCCCGGCGACATAACGCCGGTCGGCCTCATGCGTGGCGAGGTGGTGCATCGCGAAGGACAGGCTCATCGCCACGGTGTCGAGCCCCGCGAGGAAGAGCAGCAGGCAGCAGTTGACCAGCGCGTCGTCGGGAGCCGGCGCGCCGTCGAGCTCCCAGCCGAGCATCGCGCCGAGCAGTCCCTCGCCCCGCTCGCCGCTCTCCCGCCGACGAGCGATCTCGGCCTGGAAGTNCCCGACGACCGAGAAGATCCCGCCGATCTGCCGGTCCGGGTCGAAGACGCCTTCGTCGGTCGGGGCGAGCGCCTGCTTCTCCCACTCCAGGAAGGTCGGCAACTCGTCGATCGGCAGCCCCATGAGCTCGAGGAAGACCACCGTCGGCAGCTCCAGCGCGAAATCCTCGACGTAGTCGCATTCGCCCCTGGCGCGGATCGCCGCCACGAGCTCGGCGGTGCGCTCCTCCAGACGCGGCCGCAGCAACCCCATGGTGCGCGGGGAGAAGTACTGTGCCAGCAGCCGCCGCCACTGCGTGTGCTCCGGCGGATCGAGCTGGATGGGAATCATTGCGAACGGCGGGTCCGGGCTGAGCGGGGTGATGACCTCGCTGGAGAAGACCGCCGGATTCTGCAGGCATTCGCGGACGAGATCGTGGTCCAGCACCATCCAGTACGACAGGGCGGGTTCGGTCACCCGCACGACGCGGTGTAAGGCACGCAGCGCGTCGAAACGGTCGCCTGCTTCGCCGACCGCGCCGACTCCCACGAGTCGGTGGTCGGTGACCTCGGTGGTGGGCGTTGTCATCGCAGATTCTCCTCAGCTATCCCGGGCCGTCGGCTGTCCGGGGCCGTCGGCTGTCCCGGGCTGTCGGCTGTCCCGGGCTGTCGGCTGTCCCGGGCTGTCGGCTGTCCCGGGCTGTCAGCGGACGGTGAAGCCGGCGTCGAGGGCCCACTGGGTCCCGGTGATGAACGTCGCCTCGTCGGAGACCAGGTAGGCGACGGCGCCCGCGATGTCCTCGGGCTGCAGAATGGGGATGGGCAGGGCGTTCTGCATCGCGGAGACGTTGCTGTCCGCCTTCGCCATCGCCGCCTGCATCGCGGCGTTCATCGTCATGCCCGAGACGACACCGGTCGGGTGGATGGTGTTGACCCTGATCATCTCGGCGGCGTACTGGGTGGCCAGCACCTGCATGTAGCCGACGAGGCCCCGCTTGGCCGCCGTGTAGGCCTGGGCACTCGGCTCCTCGCTGGCGGTGCCCTTCAGCCCCGCGCTCGAGGAGGTGATGACGATCGAGCCACCGCGCCCACCCGCCCGCAACCGCGGCAGGGCCACCTGGACGGTGTTGAACGTGCCGGTGAGCAGGATGTCGATGGTGTCCTGCCACTCGCGCTGCGGGTCGACGCTGTCGCCGACCCGCAGGATGCCGGCGTTGGCCAGGATGATGTCGACCCGGCCGAACGCGGCGTATCCCTCGTCGAAGACGGCCCGAAGCGCAGGCTGGTCACGGACGTCGGCCTTGCCGATGACCGCCCGGCGGCCTTCCTTCTCGACCAGGTCGGCGGTCTGCTGAAGCTCGGCCCAGGTGCCGCACGGGTAGTTCATCGACGGGATGTCCGCACAGATGTCGACGCCGATGATGTCGACGCCGTCCCGGGCGAGGCGAACGGCGTGCGCGCGGCCCTGGCCACGGGCGGCGCCGGTGATGAACGCGACGCGCCCTTCGAGCTTTCCGGTCATTGTTCCTGTCCTGTCTCGCGAGCCGATGAGAAGCCGGTGCCGCTGAGCGGCCAGGGCCGCTGAGCGGCCAGGGCCGCTGAGCGGCCAGGGCCGCCGAGAAGCCGGTGCCGGTGAGGTCGGCCGGTGCGGTCAGACGGCGATGCCGACGCTGCGGATGCGGAGGAACTCCTCGATTCCCTCGCGGCCGCCCTCCTTGCCGACCCCGGAGAGCCCGAACCCCCCGAACGGCCGGCCGACCTTGAGGTTCGTCGCGCCGTTGATGAGCGTCTCGCCGGCGTCGAGTTCGGCGGCGACCCGCAGCGCCCGCTGCAGATCCCTGGTCTGGACGTAGGAGGACAGCGCGTACCGGGTGCCGTTGGCCAGGGCGACCGCCTCCTGCTCGGTCCGGAACCGGAAGATCGTCAGCACCGGTCCGAAGACCTCGGTCTGGGCGAGCTCGGAGTCCGGGTCGACGTCGGTGAAGACCGTCGGCTGGAGGTAGAAGCCGGCCCGGTCGATCCGGCTCCCGCCGGTCAGCAGGGTCGCGCCCTGCTCGGAGGCCCGCTCGATCATCCCGAGGATCCGCTCGACGGCCGCCTGGTTGACGACCGGACCGGAGGCCANGGCGGGATCGAACGGGTCACCGACCGGGATGTTCTGCGCGATCAGCTTCGCTCGCGCGACGACCTCGTCGTACACGTCCTCGTGGACGATCATCCGGGTCGCGAAGGCGCAGCCCTGGCCGGAGAGCGCGATCAGGGAGAACGTCGTCCCGAGCTGGCAGGCCACGTCGAGGTCGGCGTCATCGAAGACGATGTTGGCGGACTTGCCGCCGAGTTCGAGGACGGCGGGCTTCATGCTGGGCGCGCACGCCTCGAGGATCCTGGTCGCCGTGGCCGGGCCACCGGTGAAGGTGACCTTCCGGACCAGCGGGTGGGAGACGAGCTGGGCGCCCNCCTCGGCGGTGCCGGGCAGGACGTTGACGACCCCGGGCGGGAACCCGGCCTGCTCGACGAGGTCCATGAACAGTTCCCCGCTGAACGGGGTGAGCTCGGAGGGCTTGACCACCACGGTGTTCCCGGCCGCGACCGCGGCCGGGATCTTCATGGCCAGCGAGATGAGCGGGCCGTTCCAGGTGATGATGATCCCGATGACGCCGTACGGCTGGGCGAGGGTGTAACCGAGCTCGGAGTCCTGGACGGGGTTGCCGGTCAGGTCGCCGTGGATCTTGTCGGCCCAGCCGGCGTAGTAACGGGTCCACTCCGCCGAGAGCACCGGGAAGGCCGCTCCGACGGACAGCGGCGTGCCGTTGTCGAGCGCCCCGAGCCGGGCGAACTCGTCCGCGTGGGCCTCGATCAGGTCCGCGAGCCGGTGGAGCAGGGCGCGGCGCTGGGCGGGCGGGGTCCGCTTCCAGGTCTGGAACGCCTCGTGCGCCGCGGTGACGGCGAGGTCGATCTCGTCTTTGTCCGCCAACGGAATCTGCGCGTCGACCTCGCCGGTGGCCGGGTTGACGTGACCGTAGGTGNCGCCCGATCCGGACGCACGCTTCTCACCGTTGATGCGGAGATGGACCCTCGGTGGGGTGCGGTCGATGTCTGGCATGGGGCTCCTCGGGACGTTCTCGCGCGCACGACGGAGTGGATGGGCGGATCGGAGGCGGGCGGATCAGAGGCGGGCGGATGGGAGGCGGGCCGCTCGGAGGTGCGCCGCTCGGGGCTGAACAGTGAGGTGACTGAGTGACCTTAGTGAACTGTGGTGGTCGTCACGTGTCAAGGAATCGGACAAAGTCGTCCGTAAATCCTTGCGCGGAGTTCGGCTCCGCAGGCCCCGCTGCTCGCCGCTACGGTGAGGATCAGCTCGCGGACGCGGCGGAGAGGAGATCCATGGGTGACGGCGCGACGGCCGCGCGACGATCCCCCGGCCGGCCTCGCAAGGCCGACGCCGAGCGGCGCATCCTCGACGCCGCCATCGACGAGTACCTCGAACGCGGCGCGACCGGCTTCACCATCGACGCCGTCGCCCGGCGCGCCGGGGTCGGCAAGTCCACGGTCTACCTGCGCTGGCCCGACCGCGACACGCTCCTCGTCGACAGCGTCCTGGCGCGGTCCCGCGCGATCGAGGACGTCGACACCGGATCACTGCGCGACGACCTGATCGCCCTGAGTACGAACATGCTGCGATTCCTGCTCGACCCCGTGGGGTTCGCGACGCTGCGCCTCGCGGTCGAGGCCGTGGCCAGCCGCGCCGCCCCCCAGGTCACCATCGATGTGGCCGAACGCCATCGCCGAGCCGCAGGCGTGGTGCTCACCCGGGCCGCCGAGCGCGGCGAACCCATCAACCCGATCACCCGGGCCCGTGTCATCGAGTGCCTCTACGGCGCGATCACCCTGAAGGCGCTGGCTCATGGTCTCGAGACGGACACCACCAGCGACGCGGAGACCGTCGCGGCCTGCACCGAGCTCGTCGACCTCCTCCTCCCGCTGCTGCTGGAGCACGGCCGGCCCCCGCCGGACTCGGTCCGGTGAAGGCCCGTCGTACACAAGATAATCAACGTTGTTGACGAAACGGGAGCAACATAAATGATCTTGGATGGCTGGTGGAAGCCGGCAGCGGATCAGACGCACCGGACTGATGCCGCCTGGGGAGCCGCCCGGGGATTCCACCGACGAAGACCGGCCAGCTCGACCGCGACCGGGCCGTCTCGACGCTGATCGCTACCAGGCTTCGGCGAGAGGGCTTCCGCCTTTAGTCGGGAGGTGAATCGCCGTGTATTCGGGTAGAATTACAGCCATGCCCCGGTCGGTTCACGTCGCCCGTCTGTACCCGGATTCGGGTCAGGCAGGGAAACTGGACGGGCAGGGTCATGCGGCGCGGGGGTTGTGGAATCTGCTACACGAATGGCACACGACGTGCCGCGAGCATCGCCGTCCCATGCTCGCCGTGGCCGAGGTTGATCGGCAGATGCGGGAAGCGCGGAAGAATCTACCGGAAGGCTTCGAGTGGCTTTCCGTGCTGCCTGCGCAGGCAGGCCAGCAGGTGTTGAAGCAGTATCAGACCGCGTGGAAACGCTGCTATTCGGGGTTGGCTCGTCCNCCGCGTTTCAAGTCCCGGCGGCGTGNCCGCCTGGCGGTGGATGTTNCGCAGGCGCGCGGGCTGAACGTGGCCCGTGTGAGCCGCCGGTGGGGTGTCCTGTCGGTGCCGGGTGCCGGTCGGGTGCGGTTCCGGTGGACCCGGCCGCTTCCCGGGGTGTCCCGTGGGGTGCCGGGCCGGCTGACGGGTGCCCGNCTGGTCCGTGAGGCCCACGGCTGGCATGTGGTGTTCCGCCTCGAAACCCCCGACGTGCAACCGGAACCCCACGGCGGACCGCCGGTCGGAGTCGACCGTGGGGTGACCCGAACACTGGCCCTGTCGGATGGGACGTTCCGGGACCTGCCTGTTCTGCTCTCGGCGGGCGAGGCACGCCGTCTGCTCCGCCTGGAACGCAAAGCGGCCCGGCAGCGCCGGGCCCGGCCGCGGGGCGCCCCGACGTCGAACCGGCTGACCAGAACCTACGACCAGATCGCCAGGGTGCGCGCGAGAACCAAACGCCGCCGCGACGACTGGGCACACAAGGTGACAACCGGGATCAGCCGGGAGTTCGGGCTGGTCGTCATCGAGGACCTGCGCGTCGGGACCATGACCCGCTCGGCCCGGGGTACCGTCGAGACCCCCGGGCGGAAGGTGNGGCAGAAAGCCGGGCTGAACCGGTCGGTTCTGAACGCCGCATGGGGACGCGTCGGCGCGCATCTCGCCTACAAGACGGCCCGCGTGGGTGGGGTGCTGGTGAGGGTTCCGGCGCCGTACACGTCGCAGCGCTGTCACGTCTGCGGGGTCGTCGACCGGGTGTCCCGCCCCGACCAGGCAACATTCCTGTGCACGTCGTGTGGCTGGTCGGGGAACGCGGATACCAACGCAAGTCTGAACATCAGGGCGGCTGGACTGTCGTCCATGGACGTGGAGATCTCCGGGTTGCCGGGGACGGTGAAGCGTCAACCACCCGGGAAGGCGGCATGATCCCCACCGGGAGTCCCCCTCGTTCACGAGGAGGAGGAAGCCAAAATTGGGTTGACTGGACTGTCGTCGACCCTCCGGTATGTGCAGGACTCCGCCGGGGACGCTGGTCAGGCGTGCGCGCCCGGGCGCCACAGCACGTCCCCCTGCGGGTTTGCCACCCGGGCGAGGATGAACAGCAGGTCCGACAGGCGGTTGAGGTACTTGGCGGCCAGCGGGCCGGTGCGCTCGGGCTCGGCGTCGAGCAGGGCCCAGACGGAGCGCTCGGCGCGGCGGGCCACGGTGCGGGCGGTGTGCAGCAGGGCCGCGCCCGGCGTGCCACCGGGCAGGATGAACGAGTCGAGCTTCGGCAGGTCGGCGTTGAAGCGGTCACACGCCTCCTCCAGCCGGTCGACGTACGCCGCGGTGATCCGCAGCGGGGGATAGGCCGGCTCGGCCACGACCGGCGTGCACAGGTCCGCGCCGACGTCGAACAGGTCGTTCTGGACCTGCCCGAGCACCGCCCGCACGTCGTCGGCCAGCCCTCCGAGGGCGAGCGCCACGCCGATCGCCGCGTTCGCCTCGTCGACGTCCGCGTAGGCGGCCAGCCGCGGATCCGTCTTCGCCACCCGGGACATGTCGCCCAGCGCCGTCGTGCCGTCATCCCCGGTGCGGGTGTAGATCCGGGTGAGGTGTACCGCCATGCCCCCACTCTAGGGAGCGGCCCCCCGTCAGGCGTCGCGCCCGCGCTCCCTCGCCGCCCGCGCCCCCGCGCCTTCACCGGCGAAGCACCCCGTGAGATCGATTGCGGTGCGTCCTGCACGGTCTGAGGCCCGGAAGCGTGCACAACGCATCTCGGACACCGGAGCAGCTCCGGTTCGCGGCCAATCAAGCTGTTGCGGGTTGCCACAGAACCGGCGGCACCCTCACGCGGCGCCGCCGGGACATGACCCAGCCGGAGGCGTGTGCGGTGGGGTTGGCGGTTGCTGCGGCGCTGTCTCACGCGCACGCCCGCGGGGTGCTGCACCGTGACATCAAGGCCGACAACGTGCTGTTCCGGGCTTGGGGAACATCGGTACAGCGGCTGGCGCTGAGAACGATCTTGAGTAGTGGGCGGTGAACTTCCAGCCCGGGTGGTCTGCTTCCTGGGGCCCTTCGGCCAAAGATCCATGGTCTGTAGCGGCGGGTGGTTGGCTCCGCCGCCTGCCGGTGGAATTTCCGACGGATGACCAGGCCGAGGCGTACGGGAAGTTCGTCGGAGGAGCCGACGCGCCCGGAGTTGGAGCGCTTCTTCTTCCTGGACGACGTGGACCGCGATCTGATCGCGCTGCGCCGTACGCAGTACCACCAACTGGGCTTCGCGCTACAGATGTGCACGGTGCGCTACATCATGACCCCAGGGGTCAGCCCGGGCCGCGAAGCCCTGACCCGCTCCCGGCTGGTCCACGTAGACCAGTACTACCTGCTACTACCTGCGCGCGGACACCATCGCCACGGCCAACGCCGCCCTGATCGAGGCCCAGGCGAAGGTGCCGCAGTCCCGCCCAGAGGGTGAAGCTGGGAAGGTGATGACGACCTGCGGAGAGTGCGGGGCGTGGGAGTGCCGCAAGGTCTTCGGTCTCGCCACCGCGGAAGTTCGCCTGGCATGACCTGCTGCCCGTCAGTCCGACAGCCAGTGCAGCTCGTGCGCCAGGGTCTTGGCGACGGCACGGACGCGGCGGTGTAGTGGCGACTGTTCGCGCGGAAGGACCAGGTGGATCGTCAGGCTGGGTGCGCCGTGCAGCGGTCGCCAGGTGATGCCGGGCGGTGGTGCCGTGACGGCGGCCTCGCCGGCCGGGGCGAGGGTGAGCCCGTCGCGCAGGTCGCGCTGTGACATGTCGAAAGCGACTGTGGGCGTGTGGAATCGGGGATGTGGCCGGGTATCGCGGAACAACGCGGCCAGCTGGTCGTGGATCACGGGGTTGGCCGCACGGTCGGGGAGTCGCAGCGGATACGCGGCCGCGGCGGCGATCTCGATCTCCGGGTGTTCGGCCAGCGGATGGTGCTGCGCCAATTGGACGCCGATCCGCTCACGCCGCAGCAGGTACCGGCGCACGCCACGGCCCGGCTGTTCACCGCGGGTGATCCCGGCATCGATGCGGCCGTCGGCGACCGCGGGGGAGATCTCCGGTGTCGCCATCGGGACCGCGCCGACCTCGAGTCCGCTGTTGCCGCGAATCAGCCTGTCCACCAGGGCCGGTGCCGTCTCGGCCCCGGCGCTGAGGCTGTATCCGATGCGCAGCGTGCCCAGTTCACCGGCCGCCGCGCTCCGGACGGTGTCCCATGCCCGATCCAGCGCCGCCAGCGCGGGCGGCGCGGACTCCGCCAAAGCCGCGCCGGCCGTGGTCAAGACGACGCTACGCGTGTTGCGGACCAGCAGGGCCGTACCGAGTTCCGCCTCCAATCGGCGCATCCGGGCGCTGAGCGCGGGCTGTGCGATACCGATCCGTGCGGCCGCGCGGGTGAAGTTCAACTCCTGCGCCAGCACCAGGAAGTACCGCAGGCTCACCGTATCCGGCGCCACGTGCCCTCCCTGCCGATTGATAGCGATCCGTTCTGAGCCTATCCCGTACCGGTATTTCCCTCGACCGCACGCCAAGCCCTAACCTGCGCATATGACGATTCAACTGACCGCGGTCCTGGACATCGCACTCACGCGGCCCGCCGACCCTGATCTGGACGGAGGTCGTCATGCATAAGTTGGTGGTCCTGTATTCCAAGCCCGCCGACCCTGACCACTTCCGCGACTACTACGTGACCAACCACCTTCCACTGGTCATGAATTGGCCCGGCCTGCTTGCGTGGCGCTACAGCTTCGACGTGGCGGNGACCACGGGAGAAGCGCCGTATTTCGCGGTCTTCGAGGGCGACTTCGCTGACGCCGCCGCCATGGCCGCGGCGCGGGCGTCGCCGCAAGGCCAGCGGGTAGCCGCCGATGTCGCCAACTACGCCACCGGCGGTGCGGTCATCATCCACTATCCGGTGCAGGACGGCACCGGCTGACGTCGCCAACGCCAACAGCACCGGCTGCCTGGCCGCCCACCTGCTCGACACGACAGGGGCACAGACGGTCGCGATCGAGGTGGAGCANGGCGACAGCCTCGGTCGACCGGNCAGCGTGCTCGCTTCGGCCCGACGCGGGCCGGCGGGCATCACGACCCGGGTCGGCGGGTTAGCGGTGGTCCGCGACGGACACCGAGGCGACAGCTAGACCGTCCTCTTAGCGGTTCGCCGGACTCGAAGGACCCCACCCCGTCGCCGAGCCCGTCGGCGACCCGGCCGGCCGAGAAGCCGCCGTCGTCGACCTTCGCGTCGACGGCGAGCGCGCGGCCGCCCGCGGTGACCGCGCCGGTCGTCGTGCTGAACAACTCGCGGATCAGTGGGCTGGCCGACTCTGCGGCCCGGCAGGTGGAGGCGGTCGGCTTCCCCATGTCGCGGACGGGTAGCTACCTGTCGATCTACAACGTGCCGGTGTCCACGGTCTTCTACGACGACGCGCACCGTGACGCCGCCCAGGCGCTCATGGACACCATCCCCAAGATCAAGGAAATTCTGCCCCGCTCGCAGGCGCAGATCGTCGCCTCCGACCCCCTGATCCTCGTCGTCACCCGCTACTGGCCGGCGGACTGACGCTTGCGAGGGCCGTTAGTTGTGGGCCAGTGGGCCCGGCGAGCAGGCGCCGCGCCACGCCGACGACTGAACCCGGGCGCCGGCCGATTGTCGTTGCTGACCGCACCGCGGGAGGCGCACCGCACCGCGGGAGGCGCACCCCCGGGGTGTCGGCGGTTCCCTCGGGAGAGGGGTCTCAGAGGCGGGCGTAGATCGCGGACGCGTCGTCGCTCACCCCGAAGCGGGGGAAGCGCGAGCAGCTCGGGTCGGCGCGCTCCGCCGCCCGCAGCCGGTCGAGCAGCTCCGCCTCGCGGCCCGCGGCGATCTCGTCGAGCAGCTCGGTGTCGTCGCGAACCAGGCCGAAGGGCCGGACGGCGCGGGCGAATCCGTCGGACATCGCCACCAACTCCGTCCCCGGGGCCACCGCGAGCGTGGTGGCGTACGCATGCTCGGCCGCGGCCGGCACGTCCGACAGCATCCAGGAGCCCCGCGGGGTGTTGCGCCACCGTCGACGTTCCCGGTTATGGGCGTGGGCGCGGGCGTAGGCGTCGGCGGCCGTCTCGCCGCGGTCCAGCTCGGTGCGGACCCGCTCGAGCAGCGCCTCCTCCACCCCGGCGAACTGCGGATCGACGAACTCGATCACGGTGGCGCCGGGCGGGCGCAGCAGGACCGGACTGTCACCGAGCAGGCACAGATCGAGTCGGCCGTCGCGGACGCGGGCCAGGCTCAGCGTCGCCGTCGGGAAGCCGTCGGCGGGCAGCCCGGCTCCACGCCCCTCGGCGCGGACGTGGCCGACAAGGTCTCGCAGCACCGCCCGCAGCGGACGACCCTCCCAGGGCACCTGGGCCAGGAACGCGTCGGCCACCGCGCTGAGCCAGGCCGCCGGGGAACGACCGTCCACCTGGACCTCGTCGCCCAGCGGGGTCGCGCCGTCGATCACCCACAGCCCGTCCGGACGGCAACCGGCCGCATCCTCGTTATCCGGCTTGTCCGACCGACTGATGGACCGCAGCNCCCGCNCCCGTCGGCCCCCACCCGGTCATGAGAAAACCCGCCGTCACGAGTATCACCCCGACGATCGCGGGGGCCAGCCGACGCCAGACCGACCCGCTGCCGCCCGCCGTCCCCGATGCGCAGGGCGTACTCGGCGCCGGTCGAGTCCTCGTCCTCGATCGCCCGCGCAATGCTGGCGCGGGCGGTGGTGAACGCGCCCCGCAACGTGGCGATCCTGGCGTGGGTGGCGTGGTAACGGNCGTACCGACCGTCGCTGAGCGCGATGGCTTGGCGGACGTGCCGTTCGGCGTCCAGAAGCAGGCGCGGGTCGCTGTCAGGATCACGCTCATGACGGTCCGCGATGACTTCGGCGGCCAGGTGCAGTACACCAGGAACACTCGCCAACCGCTCGACGGCCTCGACGGCGAAGGTCAACGCGGCATCGAGGTTCGCGGGGTCGTCGCCGAGTGCGGCGTAGTACTCGGCCTGCAGGTAGAAGAACATCGGGTGCCGGCCGAACCGAGACTGGTAGCGGTCGGTGTTCGCGCGGTGTCTGCGGTGGTCCTTGCGTCGCCAGGCTCGTACCTGCAGGCAGTAGAAGGCGTTGAACCGGGTCTGCTCGGGCAGGTCGGCGCCCTCGATGATCGCGGTGAGGGCTTCGTCGCCCGCGTCCGGCCCGGCCAGCAACGCTCGAGCGGCGGTGCCGAACCCCGGATCGGTCTCCGGCGGCAGGTCCGCCAGCCGCTGACGGAGACTGTCGCTCACCCCGATTTCCGTGGTGCAAAGAGTACGTTCCGCACATGCATTCGGTGAGCGTAGCCGGAGTGACACTCCACGAGAACGGGTCGATTCTGTGTATCCGGCGTAGGGACACCGGAGCCTGGCAGATTCCCGGCGGAGTCCTTGAACGCGGCGAGACCATCCAGGCCGGGCTGTGTCGTGAGGTTGCCGAGGAGACCGGCGCGTTTGTCCGGCCGGTCCGCTTGACGGGGGTCTACCTGAAGCCCTGGCCGGGCGGGGGGAGCCGTTCGTCCGGGCTCATGACGGGGTGTCCGTGGTGGGGGCGGACGGATCGGGATGAGGCGAGCGCGCAGGGTGGTGGGGGTCAATCCGGTGGGTGCCGGTGAAGATCTTTGCGCCAGGACCTAGCATCGAGGTCCGTGGAGCGCTTCGTCGTGACAGGCGGCACCCGACTGGCCGGCGAGGTAGCCGTCCCGGGCGCGAAGAACTCGGTTCTCAAACTGATGGCCGCGAGCCTGCTGGCCGCCGGTCGCACGACCCTGACCGCCGTTCCCGACATCCTCGACGTCACCGTGATGTCCGAGGTGCTGGTCGGACTCGGCGCGACGGTGGAGCGGGATGTCGGCGGTGGCCGGCTCGGCATCGACGTTCCCGAGACGCCCGGGTTCTCGGCCGACGGGGAGCTCGTCCGGCGGATCCGGGCGTCGGTGGCGGTACTCGGCCCACTGGTCGCCCGCTGCGGGGAGGCCCGGGTCGCCCTGCCCGGGGGGGACGCGATCGGCTCGCGGGCGCTCGACATCCACGTCAACGGGCTGGCCAAGCTCGGGGCGCTGGTGGACGTCGAGGGCGGCGCGCTGGTGGCGCGCTGCTCGGGTCGGCTACAGGGGGCGTCGATCTGGCTGGACTTCCCCAGCGTCGGCGCCACCGAGAACCTCCTCATGGCCGGCGTCCTCGCCAAGGGCACGACCGTGATCGACAACGCCGCCCAGGAACCCGAGATCGCCGACCTCTGCGCGATGCTGACGGCGATGGGCGGGCGCATCGACGGTGCGGGTTCGTCGACCCTGGTGATCGACGGTGTGGACGCGCTGTCCCCGGTCGAGCACCGGACGGTGCCGGACCGCATCGTCGCCGGCACGTACGCGATCGGCGCGCTGATGACCGGCGGCGACGTCATGATCCGGCACNGCCGGGCCGGGCATCTCGGGATCGTGCTGGAGAAGCTGGTGCAGGCCGGCGCGGAGATCGACGTCCGTGACGACGGGTTCCGCGTGGTCGGCCGGGACCGCCCGCGTTCGATCGACGTCGTGACCNTGCCCTACCCCGGGTTTCCGACGGATCTGCTGCCGCAGATCATCGCGCTGGAGGCGATCAGCAGCGGGACGTCGCTGATCACCGAGAACGTCTTCGACAGTCGCTTCGTGTTCTGCCGCGAGCTGCACAAACTGGGCGCTGACCTGCGCACCGACGGCCATCACGTCATCGTGCGGCCCGCGGACCGGCTGACGGCGGCCCGGGTGATGGCGTCGGACGTGCGGGCCGGCGCGGGCCTGGTGCTTGCCGCCCTCGTCGCCGAGGGCGAGACCGAGGTGACCGACGTGTACCACATTGATCGTGGCTATGCCGGCTTCGTGGAGAACATGACCGCGCTCGGCGCCGACATCCGGCGGGTCTCCGACCGGGCGGTGGCCTGAGCGGCAGCCTGAGCCGCCTCAGGTCTGCCGAGCCGCCTCAGGTCTGCCGAGCCGCCTCAGGTCTGCGAGGACAGCCCGCCGGGTGGGGTGGCCAGGGCGCGGGCGGCCCGGGCCGCGTCGGCGCCGAAGACGAGCACGTGCCGGCGCTGCCGGGGTCGGGACAGGATGTTGCCGGCGGCGTCGATGTGCAGCGGGGTCATCGCCATCGCCCAGGTGGAGCGGATGCCCCGGGTGCGCAGGGCGGCCCGGGCCCGGCTCACCTCGGCCGGCGTGTCGACGACCGCGACGGGGACGAGCAGCCCGAAGTCGTGACCGAGCACGACCCCGCGGGGCAGTGCCCGCAGCGGGGTGGACGCCCAGCGCGCCATGACCATCAGCAACCCCACGGTCAGCATCGCCAACGCCGGTTCGACGAAGTACTGCGCCGAGTTCACGGCCACCTGGCACCTCCGAATCACCGCGCCGCAACCGGGTCACGGGGGCGCGCGGGAGCCTCGGACNGAGCTCCTCGCCCGTCGACATCCGGTCTCCATGGTCCCAGACGCACGGCGGATCGGCAGGAGTTCCCGCCCCGATCCGTCCTGATCCCGTCGCGGAATCCGACAGAGGAAACATCGCGCCGCGATGGCTGGGATCATCGAGGTAACCGGCCCCGACCCCCCGTGGCCGAGCGACGACGGTTCGGACGAGGCGAGAGGGCGTAAGGCGGTCCGTCATGCGCGGAACCGCACCTGGGTGCTACCCGCGGTCGACGCGGATAGCTGGTAGCGCCGGCGTCACGGTGAGCGGGGGTGCCGGGCGGCCGGGGACGGGAGACCACATGAACAACGACGTGAACGTGGTGCACATGTACGGTCCGCGCGGGGCGGGCGGCCGCTGCGGGCAGGCGGTGCGGCTGGTGGGCAGGGTGGACGTGCGGACGGTGGGCGCGTTGCGGTCCCTGCTGCACGCCGCCATCGACAACGGCAGCGGGCCGCTGCGCGTCGATGTCGCCGGGTTGGAACTCGGCGACCATGCGGCGCTCGGGGTGCTGCTCGGCGGGGCGCGCCGGGCCAGGGCGGCGGGCCGATCCATGGTGCTCGTCGACGTGCCGAGCGCGCTGGGCCGGATGTTCGCCGCCAACCGGCTCGGGCGGCTGCTGCGGTTCGAGGAGCCGACCGAGCTGGTGCACGTCGGGCACGCCTGAGCCGCCTCGCGCCGCCGCCCTCGCGGCCGGCGACCGGGCGAAGCGGACCGAACCTGGGTGGATGCGCACCGTCATCCCGGGCGCGCCCGCGTGCCTACTGGACGTCCGATGCGGCATGCTTGCCGGGTACCTGCTGATCGGGTACTGCTTTCGGGTCACTGGCCCGGCTGATGACATGGTGGACGCCGGACGGAGGTCTGCAGGACGTGGAGGTGCCCGCGCGGGTGGATATCGCCGGCGAACGCAGTGCGCGGCCCGCGGGGCTTCTCGGCGTGCGTGAGGTGCGGCCGGTCGTCGCGGTCGCGGCGTTCCTCGTCGCGGTCCTGATCGGCGTGGCCATCGGCTACGCCACCGCCGACCGCGGCTCGGGCGACGGCACGACGGTCAACTCGTCCGGCCAGCCGGCGCCCGAGCTCACCCCCGCCCTGCGCACCGCACCGTGGGAGGGCACCCGCCAGCCGGGCCGGGCGCACCAGATGCGGGTCGACGACGAGCCGAACCCCACCGCTCTTCGGCTGGCCCTGTCCTGGACGGTCGCCGAGCAGATCAGGGCCGCGGGCAACAGCACGATCACCGCGGCTCAGGTCACCGTGCCGCAGGGCATGTTCTTCGGCGCCGTCGAGGGCGTCGACGCCGCGCACGACGCGTACTGGGCGATCGGCCGCATCGAGGTCGCGGGCGTCGCCAGCCGGCCGCCCGACCCGTACGTGTGGCGGCGGATCGGCACGGGGCCGTGGACGATCGTCAGGAACGGCCCGAACGCCTGCACGGCGATTCCCCCGGTCCTCATCCAGGAGTGGAAGGGCCAGCCCGCCCCCTGCGCGGGCTGAGCGTGCGCCGCGCCGACAGGCGGGGCTCGGTGGGTCGGCCTAGTCTCTGACTCGTCGCCCGCGGTCCGCGCGGGCTGAGGCCGGCGTGATGAC
The DNA here is from genome assembly GCF_001421075.1 of Frankia sp. CpI1-P. Lineage (NCBI taxonomy): Bacteria > Bacillati > Actinomycetota > Actinomycetes > Frankiales > Frankiaceae > Frankia > Frankia sp. CpI1-P. The sequence continues at coordinate 136,234 of NZ_LJJX01000007.1, forward strand.
CCCGCCCGCGCCTGCCGTCGGTCGGTCCCCGGCCCCGGCGCAGCGCCCCAGAGAGGCGGCGGCGATGACGGACCTGTCAACCCGCTCGGCGAATCCGCACGGCACCCGCACCCCGCAGTCGTCCTCCCGCCCCGAGGCCGGCGCCAACCGCCCCGCAGACGCCCGTTCCGACGCCGACACCGGTGCCGGCGCCGGGCGCGGAGCCCGGGATCGGGGCTGGATCATCCGCACCTACGCGGGACATTCCAGCCCCGCCGAGAGCAACACCCTGTACCGCCGCAACCTCGCGAAGGGCCAGACCGGCCTGTCGGTGGCCTTCGACCTGCCGACCCAGACCGGCTACGACCCGGATCATCCGCTCGCCCGCGGCGAGGTGGGCCGGGTCGGCGTGCCGATCGCGCACCTCGGTGACCTGCGCGATCTGTTCGACGGAATCCCGCTGGCCCGCACCAACACGTCGATGACGATCAACGCCACCGCCATGTGGCTGCTCGCGCTCTACCAGGTCGTCGCGCAGGAGCAGGGCGCCGACCCGGCCGAGCTCGCCGGCACCACGCAGAACGACATCATCAAGGAGTACCTCTCGCGGGGGACGTACATCTTCCCGCCGGGGCCGTCGCTGCGGCTGGTGACCGACCTGATCGCCTACTCGGTGGCGGAGCTGCCGCGGTGGAACCCGATCAACATCTGCAGCTATCACCTGCAGGAGGCCGGGGNGACCCCGGTGCAGGAGCTCGCGTTCACGATGTGCTCGGCGATCGCCGTGCTCGACGCCGTGGCGGCCACGGGGACGATCCCCGCCGCGCGGATGGGGGAGGTGTGTGCCCGGATCTCGTTCTTCGTCNACGCCGGGGAGCGTTTCGTCGAGGAGATGTGCAAGATGCGGGCGTTCGGGCAGCTGTGGGACGACCTGCTGCNCACCCGGTACGGGGTGAGTGACCCGGCGGCGCGCCGGTTCCGCTACGGCGTGCAGGTCAACTCGCTCGGGCTGACCGAGGCCCAGCCGGAGAACAACGTCATCCGGATCGTGCTGGAGACCCTGGGCGTCACCCTGTCGAAGGACGCGCGGTGCCGGGCGCTGCAGCTCCCGACCTGGAACGAGGCGCTCGGCCTGCCCAGGCCGTGGGACCAGCAGTGGTCCCTGCGCGTCCAGCAGATCCTCGCCCACGAGACCGACCTGCTGGAGTACGACGACCTGTTCACCGGCTCGCCCGTCGTCGAGGACCGGGTGCGCCGGCTGGTGGCGGACGCGACCGCCGAGATCGACCGGGTCCAGGCGATGGGCGGGGCGGTGGCCGCCGTCGAGAGCGGCTACCTGAAGTCGGCGCTGGTCTCCGCCCAGGCGGGCCGCCGCGCGCGGATCGAGAGCGGCGAGGATGTCGTCGTCGGCGTGAACCGGTTCACCGAGACCGAGCCGAGCCCGTTGCTCGCCGAGCTCGACACGGCGATCCAGACGGTCGACCCGGCCTTCGAGCCCGCGGCCCGGGAATCGCTCGCCGCCTGGCGGGCCGGGCGTGATCCGTCCGCCGTCCGGGAGGCGCTGCTCGGGCTGCGCACCGCCGCCGGCACCGAGGTGAACCTCGTCCCCGCGACGCTGGCCTGTGCACGGGCGGGCGTCACCACCGGAGAGTGGGCCGACACTCTGCGAGAGGTGTTCGGCGAGTACCGCGCACCGACCGGGGTGAGCGGCGCCGTCGGAGTCGGCGGGGATGGGGGNGGGACCGGGCTCGAGGAGCTGCGTGCCCTGGTGGCTCGCACGGGCGCGCAGCTCGGGCGGCCGGTGAAGATGCTCGTCGGCAAGCCCGGCCTCGACGGCCACTCCAACGGCGCGGAGCAGATCGCCGTGCGCGCCCGCGACGCCGGCTTCGAGGTCGTCTACCAGGGGATCCGGCTGACCCCCGGGCAGCTCGTGGCCGCCGCGGTCGAGGAGGACGTGCACGTCGTCGGGCTGTCGGTGCTCTCCGGGGCCCACCTGGACCTGGTGGGCGAGGTGCTCGGCGGGCTGCGTACCGCCGGCGCCGGGGAGGTTCCCGTCGTCGTCGGCGGCATCATCCCCCCGGCGGACGCGCGGGAGCTGGCCCGCCTCGGCGTGGCCGCGGTGTTCACGCCCCGGGACTATGAGCTCAGCGCCATAATTCGCGGCATCGTGGAGGTCGTACGGTCGAGGCATGCCCTCGACCACCCCTGACGCGGCCGAACCCGGCCGGCCCGGCCCGGCGCCGAGCAGCTCGAGCGCCGGTCCGAGCGCCGGTCCGAGCGCCGGTCCGAGCGCCGGTCCGAGCGCCGGTCCGACCCTGGATGACGCCATCGCCCTCGCCACCCGGGTCCATACCGGCCAGATCGACAAGGGCGGCGAGGAGTACATCGGCCATCCGCTGCGCGTCATGGCGACGGTCGCCCGCACCGCCGAGGCCGCCGGCGTGGACCCGCACACCGCCCAGCTCGCCGCCGTTCTGCACGACGTCGTCGAGGACAGCGACACCACGCTCGCGGACCTCACCGCCGCCGGCTACCCCGCGCCGGTCGTCGCCGCCGTCGACGCCCTGTCGCACCGTCCCGACGAGTCGATGCAGGACTACCTGGCCCGCGTCGCCGCCGACCCGCTCGCCGTCGTCGTCAAGCGAGCGGACATGCAGGACAACTCCGACCCCGCCCGCCTCGGCCGCCTGGCTCCCGACCAGGCCGAACGCCTTGCCACCCGCTACGCCGGCCGCCGCGAGCTCCTCGACGACCTCGTCTCCGCCCGCAACATCCGTCCCGGCNGGAGGTGAACACCGGCGGCCACCGGACGGCGGGGCGGTCAGGGGGGTCGCGATAACGTGACGTCATGCGGCTTGTCATCGCTCGGTGCAGTGTCGACTACGTCGGACGTCTTACCGCCCATCTGCCGAGCGCCGTCCGACTGGTGCTCGTCAAGGCGGACGGGTCGGTGTCGATCCACGCCGACGGGCGAGCGTACAAGCCGCTGAACTGGATGAGCCCGCCCTGCGTCATCGCGGAGGAGACGGGGGTCTGGCGGGTGACCAACCNGGCCGCCGAGCAGCTCGTCATCACCCTCGAGGAGATCCTCCACGACTCCAGCCACGAACTGGGCATCGACCCGGGGCTGCGCAAGGACGGCGTCGAGGCTCACCTGCAGGTCCTGCTCGCCGACCGGCCGGACGCGATCGCCCCGGGGCTCACCCTGATCCGCCGCGAGTACGAGACCGGGATCGGGCCGGTCGATCTGCTCTGCCGCGACAGCGATGGATCCACCGTGGCCGTCGAGATCAAGCGTAAGGGTGAGATCGACGGGGTCGAGCAGCTCACCCGCTACCTCGTCCGGCTGGATGCGGACCCGGCGCTGCCGCATCCGGTGCGGGGCATCCTTGCCGCGCAGTCGATCACCCCGCAGGCCCGGCTGCTGGCTGCCGACCGCGGACTGGGCTGTGCCGTCGTCGACTACGACGAGCTGCGCGGGCTGGAACCCTCCATTCCGACCCTGTTCTGACCGCCCGTCCCCGCCGGCCCGTTCCCGCCGGCCCGTCCCCGCCGGAAATCCGTTCGAGGCGGCCGGCGCGCCATTCCGGAGTATCGGTTCTTCCGGGGCCGGCCGCNGAAATTCCTGACGGGTCATCGCGGCATTGCCGGCGGTCTCGTCTTTCGTCGCTCTTTTCCCGGGCTGGAAGAAGATGTTTCAGGGGCGAGGGATTCGTCACTCCGGTGAACTCCGACTGATCTCGGGCCGGGCGGTGGAAAGGCTGGGAGAATCGACGGGTCCGCGGTTGGATACCGTGCGGCCCGCGATATCGGGCACATTTTCGTCGGGCTGTCGCGACGACTCTGAGGAGTCAGGGCATGGCCGAAAGAGCCCGGCGGGGAACGCATGCGCACGACAGGTCGGAAAACGCCTCCCGCACCGGCGGCGACGTCGCGACGGTTTCGGCGGATGGGCGGCCCGCCTCCGACGGGGGCCCGCGGTGGCGGCGGGTCGGGGTGGTGGGGCTCGGCACCATGGGGGCCGGGATCGCCGAGGTGCTGGCCAGGGCCGGGCTCGACGTCGTCGGCGTCGAACGGGACACCGAGGCGCTGGGCCGGGCCCGCGGGCGGATCGAGCACTCCCTGGACCGGGCGGCCCGCCATGGCCACCTGACCGACGACGTTCGCGGCGAGCTGCTCGGCCGGCTGAGCCTCGGCACCGAGCTCGCCGCGGTGGCCGGCTGCGACCTGGTGATCGAGGCTATCGATGAGCGGCTCGACGCCAAGACCGCGCTGTTCGCCCGGCTCGACGAGGTCTGCCCGCCGGCGACCGTCCTGGCGACGAACACCAGCTCCCTGTCGGTGACGGAGCTCGCCGCGGGTACCGATCGCTCGGCCCGGGTGCTCGGCATGCACTGGTTCAACCCGGCGCCGGTGATGGGCCTGGTCGAGGTCGTCCGCACGGTGGTGACCGACGCCGACGCCCTGGCCGCGGTCGTCTCGCTGGTGGGCGCGGTCGGCAAGACGGCCGTCGTCGCCGCGGACCGGGCCGGGTTCATCGTCAACGCGCTGCTGTTCGGCTACCTGAACAACGCGGTGCGGATGGTCGAGGCGCGCTTCGCCACCCGGGAGGACGTCGACGCGGCGATGCGGCTCGGCTGCGGTCATCCGATGGGCCCGCTGGCCCTGCTCGACCTCATCGGCCTCGACGCGGCGCACGCCATCCTCGCGTCGATGTACGACCAGACCCGCGATCACCTCCACGCCCCGGCGCCGCTGCTCGGCCAGCTCGTCGCGGCCGGCCTGCTGGGCCGCAAGACCGGCCGCGGTTTCTACACCTACCCGGAGACGGACTCCCCGGACGTGCCGTCCGAGGGCCCCGCCAGGGCCGACCCCGGCGCAGTCGAGGAGCCCGGCGGAGGTGTCGGCGGGGCGGCGATGCGGGTTCGGTCGGTCGGGATCGTGGGCAGCGGCACGATGGCGCGAGGCATCGCCGAGGTACTGGCCCGATCGGGCCATGACGTCGTCCTGCGGGCCCGGCGGCCGGATGCCGCCGACGCGGCGCTCGGCCGGGTCGAGGCGTCGCTGGCGGCGGCGGTCGCCAAGGGCCGGCTGTCCGACGACGACCGCGACGCCGCCCTGGGCCGGCTGCGCGTGACCACGGACCTCGGCGAGCTCGGCGGCTGCGACGTGCTGCTGGAGGCGGTCGTCGAGGACCTGGCGGTCAAGCGGGAGCTGTTCACCGACCTGGACAAGGTCGCCCGGCCCGGCGCCGTGCTGGCGACCACGACGTCCTCCCTGCCGGTCGTCGAGTGCGCCACCGCGACCCGGCGGCCCGAGGACGTCGTCGGCATGCACTGGTTCAACCCGGCCCAGGTGATGCGCCTGGTCGAGGTGGTACCCACGGTGCTCACCGGGGACGGGGCGACGGCGACGGTCCTGGCGCTGGCGCGGGCGGCGGGCCGGCACCCGGTGCGCTGCGCCGACCGGGCCGGGTTCATCGTCAACGCGCTGCTGTTCCCCTACCTGAACGACGCCGTGAAGATGCTGCAGGCGAACTACGCCACGATCGAGGACATCGACACGGCGATGACCGTCGGCTGCGGCCATCCCATGGGCCCGTTCGCCCTCGCCGACGTGGTCGGGCTCGACGTCACCCTCGCCATCACCCGCTCGCTGTACGAGCAGTTCCGCGAGCCGGGCTACGCCCCGGCACCGCTGCTGGAGCATCTCGTCCGGGCCCGCTTCCTGGGTCGCAAGACCGGCCGGGGCTTTCTCGTGCATCCACGCCGGTAGTCCGATCCGCCGGACGCGGAACCGGGGGTGCCGGGGCGGGGATCCCGCCGCCCGAGACACGGCGCCGGTGGGGTCGCCAGATCGAGGCGTCCCAGGCAGAACGTGGCACGCCGCGGGGGCGTCGTCCGTTGACAGGTGACGGCCGGCGCCGCGGTCGCCNGTGGAAGGTGCCGGATGCGGCACTAGGATGTCGCCGGTCGGCGGGAAGTCCTGGTTCGCACAAGAGGAGACGCCACGGGGATGGTCACGCTCGACAAGGACGCCGTGCGGCAGGTCGGTCGGGAGATAACGATGTTTCTCCCCGATCTGGTCATCATGCTGCGGCAGGTCGTCGCCGATCCACGGGTGCCGCAGTCCGCGAAGGTCGAGGCCGCGGCGGCGCTGGCGTACCTGGTGTCGCCGCGCAACCGGCTGACGAACATGATTCCCGTGGTGGGCCAGCTCGACGACGTCGCCATCGTCGCCTTCGCGTTCCGCCGGCTGGTCGTCGGCGCCGGCGAGCCGATCCTGCGCGAGCACTGGCGGGGCAGCGACCGCGGCTTCCAGGTGCTCATCGGCGCGTCCTCGGCCCTGGCGAGCCCGGCCGGGGCCCTGCGCAAGGCGAAGGTGGCCCGGTCGCTCGTGGCGGCCGGCATCGACCGGGTCCGCGGCGCCGCTCCGGGCGGAGCGGGGGGCGCCGGCGGGGTGGGTGATGCCGGCGGGCGGGCTGCGGGTTCTGCGGGCGCCACGGGTGCGGCCGGGCGCGCGTGGGGTCGCGGGCGCGGCGGCCGTGCTGGCGATCCGGCCGGAGATCCCGGCCGCATCGTCGACGGGGAGGTCGTGGACCGGGCCGAGTGGGTCGCGGCGCCGGATTCGGACGGCGGCCCGGCGGGGCCGCGGCCGCGGCGGCCGCGCTCCTGGGAGCCGGGCAGACGGGGTCGGTGACGCGTCGGGCGCGGCGCCGTCCCACCCGGGGTAGGGACGCGCGCGGGCAGAACGGGCGCGGGCGGCCGGTCGGGGCGTGGCTGCCCGATCCGGTGGTGGTGCTGCGCGACGGAGAGTGGGTGGTCCGCCCGGTCACCGGGGCGGCGACGGCGAAGGTCTACCGGTGCCCCGGGTGTGACCACGAGATCAACCCGGGCACCGCCCACCTGGTCGTCTGGCCGCCGGAGCGCGTCGAGGACCGCCGGCACTGGCATCGCCCGTGCTGGGATCGCCGCTGTCGGGCGGCGCGCCTGCGGTCGGAGGGCCCCGGCTGAAGGCGCGCCCGCCCGAGTCAGCCGCGGAGGTTCCGGCCTGGGCTCAGGCGCTGCGCACGCTGGCGGGCGCGGGCAGCACGGTCGTCTCCGCGCCGATCGCCTTGCGCTCCTCGACCGGCGCCGCCTCGATCGAGGCGATCGAGGCACTGGCGGCGGTGAGCTTGTCGCGCAGCGCGCCGAGCTGGGCCGTCACCTGCTCGCGCAGGGCGGCGAGCTGGGTGGTGACCTGCTCGCGCTGACGCTCCAGATCGGCCAGCCGGCGCTTCGACTCCTCCTCGGCCGCCGCCGCGGTGGACCGGGCGATCTCGACGATCCGCTCGGCCTCGGCACGCGCCGTCGAGACGATCGAGGCGGCCTGCTCGTCGGCCTCCCGCAGCGTCTTCTCCCGGGCGGCCTCGGCCTCGGTGACGATCCGGCGGGCCTCCTCGAGCTGGGCGTCGGCCTCACGGGTCCGCTCGGCGCGGACGGTGGCCGCCTCCTCCTCCGCGAGCTGCAGGATCTGGGTGACCCGGCCGCCGAACTCCTCCCACGCGGGACGGTTCGCGACCAGATCGTCGCGCACGCGGGCCGCCTCCGACGCCGCCTCGGACGCGGCGGCCTCGGCCGCGGCCCGGTGCGCCTCGGCCTCGCGAAGCTGCTCGACGAGCCAGTTCACGTGGTGGGTGACCTGACTGGGGTCGTAGCCACGGCGGACCAGATCGAAGGCTGGGGGCCCGTCGGTCTCGCCGGCCATCGGGATGAGATCCGTGTGTTCGGTCATAGGACCTCAGCATCTCAGACCGTCAATGCGAACGTGACGCCAGCCGGGCATCGGGTCCGTTGCGATTTCCCCGGCTACACGCCGCGGAACCGGTTGATTGCGGTCAGGTGGCGGGCGCGGAGCTCCTCGTCGCGGATCCCCAGCCCTTCGGCGGGTGCCAGACAGAGCACGCCGACCTTGCCCTGGTGGGTGTTGCGGTGCACGTCCTGGGCGGCCTGCCCCGTCTCGGTGAGCGGGTACACCCGGGAGAGGGTGGGATGGACCATCCCCCGGGCGATGAGCCGGTTGGCCTCCCAGGCCTCCCGGTAGTTGGCGAAGTGGGAGCCGACGACGTGCTTCAGGTTCATCCACAGGTACCGGTTGTCGTACTCGTGCAGGAAGCCGGTGGTGGAGGCGCAGGTCGCGATGGTGCCGCCACGACGGGTCACGTAGACGGAGGCGCCGAAGGTCTCTCGCCCGGGATGTTCGAGCACGATGTCCGGGTCGTCGCCGCNGGTGAGTTCGCGGATGCGCCGGCCGAACCGCTGCCATTCCCGCGGATTCTGCGTGCGTTCGTCGCTCCAGAACCGGTAGTCCTCGGCGGCCCGGTCGATGACGAGCTNGGCCCCGAGGGACCGGCAGATCTCCGCCTTCGCCGGCGACGACACGACGCAGACCGGGATCGCCCCGCCGTGCAGCGCGAGCTGGGTGGCGTAGGAGCCCAGCCCGCCGGAGGCCCCCCAGACCAGGACGACGTCGCCCTGCTTCATCCGGGCGCCGTTGGCGGAGACCAGCTGGCGGTAGGCGGTGGAGTTGACCAGCCCCGGCNCGGCCGCCTCCTCCCAGGTGAGATGGCCTGGTTTGGGCATGAGCTGGTTGGCCTTGACGAGGGCGAGCTCGGCCAGCCCACCGAAGTTCGTCTCGAAACCCCAGATTCGTTGCTCCGGATCCAGCATCGTGTCGTTGTGACCGTCGGCGCGTTCCAGCTCCACCGACAGGCAGTGGGCCACGACCTCGTCCCCCGGGGACCAGACGTGTACGCCGGCTCCTGTCCTCAGCACGACTCCGGCCAGATCGGAACCCACGACGTGGTAAGGCTGGTCATGGCGGGAAGCGAGGGGAGATGTCCGACCGTAGCGTTCGAGGAAGCCGAACGTGGACATCGGTTCGAAGATCGATGTCCACACCGTGTTGTAGTTCACCGAGGAGGCCATGACCGCCACGAGGGCCTCACCGGGGCCGACCTCGGGTGTGGGCACCTCGTCGACGTGCAGGGAGCGGCGCGGATCCTTGTCCCGGGACGGGACGCCGTCGAACATCCCGGTCTCCTCGCGGCNCACGACGACGCCGCGGTAGAACTCCGGGACCGCGAACGCGGCGAACTCTGCTCGCCGGTCGGGGGACGGCGGGCTCTGGGCGAGGATCGCTTCGAGGATGTCCTTCACGATCGGCCTCCGGCGGTGCGCGGTCGAGGGCGNGTGACGGGCGGCACAGGCAGTTGACGGGCGGCACGGGCAGTTGACAGGGCGGCGCAGGTAGGCGCAGGTAGTTGACAGGGCGGCAGAGGTAACCGATGGGTACGGAGACGGGGTCGCGGGATGTGGGGGCTGTCTGTTTCGTGTGCGACGCGATAGAACTTTCGGGACAACTTCGAGTGCTCGGTCCGCGTCCAACGTGGTGTGACCGCGCCCATGACAGTCGTGGAGGGGTGGCGGCCCGTGCCTGCGCGGAGCGACGCCGCCCGTAGCGACGTCGCGCGGGACGCGGACGCCGCCCTGACCGCCTTGTACTCCGAGCACTACCGGTCATTGGTGCGTCTTGCCGCGTTGCTGCTGGATGACGTGGGTCTGTGCGAAGAGGTCGTCCAGGACGCCTACATCCGCGTCCACGGGGCCTGGGGACGCCTACAGGACCGGGACAAGGCCCTGGCCTACCTTCGGCAGACCGTCGTCAATCTCGCACGTTCCACGCTGCGTCGTCGACTCGTCGCTCTCAAGCATGCCCCCAAGCCCATGCCCGATGCCGCCAGCGCCGAGGAGGGGGCCTACTCTCTCGTCGAGCGAGCCGCCGTCATCCAGGCACTGCGAGAGCTGCCGCGGCGCCAGCGGGAGGCGGTCGTCCTGCGCTACTACGCCGACATGTCCGAGGCGGACGCGGCGGCGGTGATGGGCTGCAGCGTCGGCTCCGTCAAGGCCTACACCTCCCGAGGGCTGTCCGCCTTGAGCGGCAAGCTGGAGGGCCTACGGTGAGCGCGTTGGAACCGGACGAGCTCACTCGGCTGCTGACCGAGGCGGTTGAGCCCGTCCGGCCATCCCCGGACGCCTACCGGCAGATCCGCGCCGGCATCGCCCGCCGACGCCGCTGGCGCATCCCCGTGTTCACCGTCGGCGGGATGGTGATGGCGGCGCTCATCGGGCTGGCGGTGGTGGCCATCCGGCCGAGCCCGTCGAACCAGGTCGTCGAGCCGGCTGCGCCGCCCGTCCTGCCGAGCACGTTCAGCGAGCCGAGCCGGGCGGCGACCGTGCCGTCGTTGGGCGGCGGCTCGGGTCACTCCAGCTCCGGTGGCGGCGGCGGGTCGGCCTCGGGATCGACCACCCGCCTGCCGACGAGCCCGCCGCCGACCCGGCCGACGGCATCCGCGTCCGCGCAGTCGGTGGCCCCCACCAGCCCGCAGTCGTCCGCCCCGTCGAACTCGACCGGCCCGGGCAGCCNGCAGCTACCCACGCCGGTGGCGAAACCGGCGGGCGTGAACGACGTCGACGGCGACGGCCAGCCCGACACGGTCGCCGTGGAGGGGACGAACCTGCGCGTGCGGTTCTCCCGGGACGGCCAGCAGGCCAAGGTCCCCCTCGGCAGCATCGTCACCCCGCTGAACAGCGCGGTCGTCGACATCGACGGCGACGGTTTCGGTGAGCTGCTCGTGNAGACCCAGGTGACCAACGGGACGAAGAGCTACGCCCTGCTGCGCTACGTCAGTCTCGACCAACTGGTCGTGGTGACGCCGCCGAGCGGACTGGCTCTCGGTGCCGGCGTCCACGGCAACNCCGGCATCGGNCTGCGCTGCGCCGACAAGACCCTGCAGATCAGCACCGGGACCTCGAACGACGGCACCCTGTTCAACGTCGTCACCACGACGCTGGGGTTCACCCCCGACGGCCTGACCGTCCAGGACTCCGCCTCCAGCACGGTGCGGCTGCCGGCGGATCCCTCCCCCTTCGTGGTGGCCTGCGGCGCGCTGTCCTGACCGGGGGCCGGGCGGCGGGGCCGGGGGTCCCGCCCGGCCGCCGCGGGGCGGCCCCGGCCGGTCACGGGGTGCGCCGCCGGGCCGGGCACCAGGAACAAGATCACGTTATCGTGGTGTTGCGGGTACCCGTGGGGTGAGCGCACCGACCGTACCGCCGTGACGTCGTCGCAGGGGTACGTGCGGCGTCGGCCCGTGGGAGGACGCCGGCGAGGATCTTCCCAACAGTGATGAGGAGGCAGCCATGCCTGGTTCCGTGATCGTGGCCGGCGCGCGGACACCGATCGGGAAACTGTCCGGGGCGTTGAAGAGCTTCACCGCGACGGACCTGGGCGGCATCGCGATCTCCGGTGCGCTGGAGCGGGCCGGGCTGTCCGGCGACGCGATCGAGTACGTCATCATGGGGCACGTGATCCAGGCCGGCACCGGTCCGATCACCGCTCGGCAGGCGGCCGTCGCCGCCGGCATCCCGATGACGGTGCCCGCGATCACCGTCAACAAGGTGTGCCTGTCCGGCCTCGACGCGATCGCCCTCGCCGACACCTACATCGCCAGCGGCGAGTTCGACCTGGTCGTCGCCGGTGGGATGGAGTCCATGACCGGGGCGCCGCACCTGCTGCGCTCGATGCGCGCCGGGGTGAAGTACGGCGCGGCCGAGGCGCTCGACGCCATCGACCAGGACGCTCTGTTCTGCGCCTTCGACCAGATCTCCATGGGCGCGAGCACCGAGCGTTACAACGGCGCGCTGAACATCTCCCGTGCCGAGCAGGACGAGTTCGCCGCCCGGTCGCACCAGCGGGCCGCCGCCGCCGCCAAGAACGGCCTGTTCGACAACGAGATCGTCCCCGTCTCGGTGCCGCAGCGCCGCGGCGAGCCGCTCGTCGTCAGCCAGGACGAGGGCGTGCGTGCCGACACCTCCGCCGAGGTGCTCGGCAAGCTGCGCCCGGCGTTCGGCAAGGACGGCACGATCACCGCCGGGTCCGCGTCGCAGATCTCCGACGGGGCGGCCGCGGTCATCGTGGCCAGCCGGGCCAAGGCCGAGGAGCTCGGCCTGCCGATCCTCGCCGAGGTGGGCCACCACGGCTTCGTCGCCGGCCCCGACACCTCGCTGCAGTCCCAGCCGTCCAACGCCATCCTCGCCGCCCTGGCCAAGGAGCGGCTCACCCCCGCCGACCTCGACCTCGTCGAGATCAACGAGGCGTTCGCCGCGGTCTCCATCCAGTCCATGCGCGACCTCGGGATCGGCTCCGACATCGTCAACGTCAACGGGGGGGCGATCGCCATCGGCCACCCGCTCGGCGCGTCCGGCGCCCGCATCGCCCTGACCCTGCTCAACGAGCTGGCCCGGCGTGGCGGCGGGATCGGCGCGGCCGGCCTGTGCGGCGGCGGCGGCCAGGGCGATGCCCTGATCCTGCGCGTCCCGGCGGCGTGACCACCGGCTCCGCCGCGGGTGTCGGCCGCGAGCGGAGTCTGCCCGACCGCGCTCGCGCCCCGGCCACGGCGGGGCTGGGCGGGGCGGATCCGGCCACGGCGGGGCTGGGCGGGGCGGATCCGGCCACGGCGGGGCTGGCCACGGCGGAGTCGGCTGGAGCGGAGTCGGCTGCGGTGCAGTTGGTCGCGGCGGCCGTCGGCGGTGATCGGCGGGCGCTCGCGCGGCTGCTCTCGGCGGTGGAGAACACTCCCCGGTGGTGGCCCGAGATCAGCGCGGCGCTGGCCGGGCACGTCGGCGGCGCGCAGACAGTCGGCCTGACCGGCGCCCCGGGCGTCGGCAAGTCGACGACCGTCACCGCGCTGGTGCGGGCCTACCGCCGCGCCGGGCGCCGGGTGGGGGTGCTCGCGGTCGACCCCTCCTCGCCGTACTCCGGCGGCGCGCTGCTCGGCGACCGGGTGCGGATGAGCGAGCACGCCGGTGATCCCGGGGTGTTCATCCGCTCCCTGGCCAGCCGCGGGCGCCTCGGTGGGCTGGCGGCCGCGACCGCGCAGGCACTGCGGGTCCTCGACGCGGCCGGGTTCGACGTCGTCATCGTCGAGACCGTCGGCGTCGGCCAGGCGGAGATCGACATCGCCGCGCTCGCGGACACGACCTGCGTCCTGCTCGCTCCCGGCGCGGGCGACGACGTGCAGGCGGCCAAGGCGGGCCTGCTGGAGGTCGCGGACGTTCTCGTCGTCAACAAGGCGGACCGGCCGGGCGCGGCACGCACCGTCGCCGACCTGACCGCGCTGACCCGGATGCGCGCCGGCGCCCGGCGGCCGGCGGTGGTCCGCGTCGCCGCGACCCTGGGCGAGGGCATCGACGAGCTCGTCGCGCGCATCGCCGCGCACCGGCGGGAACTCGCCGCGACCGGTGAGCTCGACCGCCGCCGGCTGGCCCGCGCCGCCGACGAGATCCGGGGGCTGGCCCTGACCGCGCTGCGGGACCTCCTGGCCGCCCCGCCGCACGACGCGCGCCTGGCGGAGCTCGCCCACCAGGTCCTCGCCGGTGCCGCCGACCCCTGGTCGGCCGCCGAGTGCCTCCTCGGCGACATCCTGACGGCACAGNCGGCTCCGTCCCGCTGACGGTCCGGCCGACCCGGCACGTCCCCGGCGTGTCGCTGTCCCCGGCGTGTCGCTGCGCCCGGCACGTCGCTGCGCCCGGCACGTCGCTGCGCCCGGCACGTCGGTGCGAGCTGTGGGGGAGGATCTGCCGATGAGCCGTCTCGACGACCCGACGACGTCCGCCGACGAGCTGATCGACACCCTCGGCCTTGAGTCCCACCCGGAGGGCGGCTGGTACCGCCAGACCTGGGCCAGCCCCGACGTTGTCACGGCGCACGGCGGGCAGCGCCCCGCGATGACGTCCATCCTGTTCCTGCTGCGCCCGGGCGAGGTTTCCCGGTGGCATCGGGTGGCCTCGGCCGAGATCTGGCTCTGGCAGGGTGGTGGCACCCTCGAGCTCACCCTCGGCGGCACGGCCCGCCGGCCGTCGCCGGGCCCCGCAGGCCTGCTCGGGCCGGATGCGACGGCCGGCGAGGTGCCGCAGCTCGTCGTTCCGGCGGGGCAGTGGCAGACGGCCGCGCCCCGCGACGGGCGGCACGTTCTCGTCGGCTGCGTCGTCGCGCCCGGCTTCGACTGGGCCGACTTCGAACTCCTCGCCGACTAGACGACTCAAGTCCACACAGGGCGGGCCGGTGGCGGAGAACGCTCGTGGTCCGGGGGCGAGCGTGAGGTCAGGGCGGCGGCACTGCTGTTACTCAACGTCGATCGTCCACGACTCGGAGCAGGTGGGGCTTGCTCGCCTCAGCCGCCTGTCTACTTGTGATCACAATCGGATACGCGCCTGAACAGCCATCTCCGAGCTCATGAGGAAGGGTCCGGCGGCCGGTCGGTGCCCCATGACGGTCATCAGTTGCTGGAGGTCAGTGGCGGTTCGTCCGCCCGCCGACGTCATCAGCCTCCGGCAATTGCCGGAGCAACCGGCGGCTGGGGGCCGAGCGGGGGAGCGGACGCGGATCAGCGGGGGGCGGTCATCGCGGCGGTGAGGGCAGTCGCGGCGGCGACGAGGCTCGCCGGGTCCAGCGGGAGGGCGAGGATGTCGACCGCCCCGGCGCGGCGCAGCATGGTGCGCTCGCGGGGATCGGTGTCCTCGGTCAGGACGAATGCCGGCGTGGCGGCCGTGGTGGGGTCCGCCGCGAGCTGGGCGAGCAGCTCGGGCGCGCTCGCGTCGGGCAGGTCGCGGTCGAGCAGGATGAACGCCGGCCGCGCGCGGCGCACCGCGTCGACCGCGAGGGCCGCCCGTGGCACGGTGACCGGGTCGGCGGCGAGGCTTTCGGTGAGCATGTCCGCGACGGCCGCCCGCACGGCCGGATCGCCGCTGACGTGCACGACCCGTAGGCCGCCGGGAGCCGCCCGCCGCCCGACTCCGCCCGCTGCGCCGCCGACGGAGACGCGCGCGTGTCGCCCGCCGTGGGCACCACCCTCGCCGGTGCCGGTAGGGCGGGCCCGCCCATTGCCGGCGTCGCCATAGGCGGCGTCGCCATAGGCGGTGTCACCGTAGCCGGCGCGACCGTGACTCGCTTCGCCGTAGCCGGCGCGACCGTAGCTCGTCCCACGGTAGCCGTGGCCGCCGAGGTGATCGCCGAAGCCGTCGTCGTCGGAGTCGGGGTCCTCGAAGCGCATGTCGACGGCGTCGAGCACGATGGCGAACACGCTGCCGACCCCGTAGCGGCTGGCGACCGTCAGCACCCCGCCCATCGCGGTGACCAGGGCGTGGGAGAGGGCGAGCCCCAGCCCGCTGCCCTCGATCCCGCTGCGTTCGGCGCCCAGCCGCTCGAACGGTCGGAACAACCGGTCGATCGCCCGCGGGGACAGGCCCGCGCCGTCGTCCTCGACCTCGATGCGGATGCGGGAGCCCGTGATCGGCACGATGCCGACCCGCACGCTGCCGCCTTCGCGGCCGTACTTCAGGGCGTTGCCGACGAGGTTGAGCAGCACCTGCCACAGCCGGCGGCGGTCCGCGTCGGCGATGAGCGGCACGGCCGGGTCGATCACGCGGCGGATGCTGCGCTGCGCGGCGAGCGGCTCGACCAGCTCCACCACGCCCTGGACGATGTCGAGGACGTTGACCGGGCCCTTGTTGATGTCGCCGCGACCCGCACGCANCCGGGCCAGGTCCAGCACGTCATCGATGAGGGCCTGCATGTGCCGGCCGCCGGTGATGATCCGCTCGACGTCGTCGTGCAGGTCGGGGGTGAGTGGCTCCAGCTCCAGAAGCTGGGCGAAGCCGAGCATCGCGTTGAGCGGGGTGCGCAGCTCGTGGCCCAGGCGGGCGATCAGCTCGTCCTTGGCCCTGGAGTCGTTCTCGGCGATCTCGCGGGCACGCTGGTCGGTCGTGTCGCGGGCGAGCAGGACCAGGCCGCCGTCCGGATCGCGCCGGATGGTCACGTGGTGCGGCACGGTCGTCCCGGCGGGGTCGACCAGACCCACGGAGCCGCGCCACTGCCCGGACTGCGCCAGCGCGGCCGTCGCAGCCTCGCTGAGCGCGGCGCGGAACGCCGGGTCGACCACCTCGACGAGGTCCCGCAGATGCGGGTCACGGGGGATCCGGTCACCGAGGAAGGCGCGAGCCGCGGCGCCCATGTCGGTGACATGGCCGTCCGCGCTGACGACCACAGCCAGGTCCGTCAGCGCGTCGAGCAGTGTGCGTGGCCCCACCTACGCCTCGTCATCCGTCTTCTTCCACCCCACGGCGGGCAATGGTAGGGCGTGCCGTCAGAGCCCGTTGTCCCGGGTTTGCGTAAGCGCCCACACGGGGGTCGATCGCGCAACTTTTCGTGACAAGTCGCTAGCTTACCGACCCATCCGTTTTGTCAAAGTAGCAGGCGCGTGGCACTGCGTCGGAGCGATGGTCGTCGCGGCGTCGGCGTGGTAGGTCTGATCCCATGCTGGTTGCCTTCAGTGTCACGCCCATTGGAACCGGCGAGGGTGTCGCCGAGCTGGTCGCCGAGGCGGTCCGCATCGTGCGCGCGAGCGGCCTGCCGCACGAGACCAACGCCATGTTCACCACGATCGAGGGCGAGTGGGACGAGGTGATGGACGTCGTGCGCCGGGCCACGCAGGCCGTGGGCGCCCGTGCCGGCCGGGTCAGCCTCGTGCTCAAGGCGGACCTGCGCCCCGGCGTCAGCGACGCCCTGCACGGAAAGGTGGCGAGCATCGACCGGCTGCTCGCCGGGGGTCCCGCGGGGGACGTCGCGGGGGACCTCGCGGGGGACGATGCGGGCTGACCCGGGCCGCCGGGAGACGGCGCGGACAACGGGCCCCGAAAAGTCATCCGCCGGCAGGGCCGTCCGCCCCACCCGGATGTCACGATGGAGGCATGCAACGTAGGCCACCAGTCCCATCCGGACCGCCGCGGGGTGCGGGAGGCCCGGGACGACCCGGGCGCCTGCCCGACAGCCTCGGCGGTCTGCGCCTCGCCGGCGCCGTCCCCCTCGACCCGAAGCCGGCCACCCCGCCCCCGCCCGCGAACGCCGGGCCCGCCGCGACGGGCGCGAACGGCGCCACCGCCGCCGGCTCCGGTGACGCGCCCGGCGGTCCCGTGGTCATCGACGTCACCGAGGCGAGCTTCGCCACCGACGTCGTCAGCCGCTCGATGCAGGTGCCGGTCGTGCTCGACTTCTGGGCGTCCTGGTGCGGCCCGTGCAAGCAGCTCAGCCCGGTGCTCGAGAAGCTGGCGCTGGCCGACGGCGGTCGCTGGGTCCTCGCCAAGATCGACGTCGACGCCAACCCGGGCCTCGCCCAGGCGGCGGGGGTGCAGGGCATCCCGGCGGTGAAGGCCGTCGTCGGCGGCCGCATCATCGGCGAGTTCACCGGCGCCGTCCCCGAGCGCGAGGTGCGCAACTGGCTCGACCAGCTGCTTTCCCTCGTCGACGAGGCGATGGGCGGGATGCCCGGTGCGGCGGCCGGTGATTCCGCGCGGGATCCGCACCTGGCGGCGGCCGAGGCCGCGCTGGCCCGCGGCGACATCGACACGGCGGTCGAGTCCTACCGGGTCCGCCTCGCCGAGGCGCCGGCGGACCCGGATGCGCTCACCGGTCTGGCCCGCGCCGAGCTGCTGCGCCGGGTGCGCGACCACGACCCGGCGGACATCCGCGCGCGGCTCGCGGCCGATCCCGACGACGTGGACGCCGCGATCGCCGCGGCCGACCTGGGCATCGCGCAGGGCGACGTGGCCGGTGCGCTCGCCGGTCTCGTCGCGGTCGTGCGGCGTACCTCCGGCCCGGAGCGAGAGCAGGCCCGTGCCCACCTCGTCGACCTGTTCCAGGCACTCGGCGACGCCGAACCCGCCGTCGCCCCCGCCCGCCGAGCCCTGGCCGCAGCCCTGTTCTGACCGCGGCCCGGCGGCTGCGGCCCCGACTCCGCCGACGAGACGCCGACCCCGGCCAGGCCTTCAGGCCGGGGAACCGGGGGAGTCGGCGGTGCCGGGCTCGTAGCGGAACCAGACGGTGCCCAGCGGCGGCAGCGTAAGGGTCGCGGAGGCGGGCAGGCCGTGGTGGGACTCCTCGACGGCCTGCACGGCGCCGAAGTTGCCGACGTTGCCGCCGCCGTAGCGCTGTCCGTCCGAGTTGAGCACCTCCCGCCAGCGGCCGGGGAAGGGCAGGCCGAGGCGGTAGCCGTGGTGACCGATTCCGGCGAAGTTCGTGACGCAGGCCAGGACCCCGCCGTCCGCCGCGTCCGCCCCCGTCGGGTTGCCGCCGGCCGTCGGCTGCCCCGCCACATCGGCCCCGGCCCGGGCGGCTGCGTTCGGGGCGGCTGCGGCCGGGTGGCCGCCGGCCGAGGTCCCGTCCGACCAGCGCAGGAACGAGAACACGTTGTTGGCGGTGTCGTTGGCGTCGATCCAGGAGAAACCGCTCGGATCGCTGTCTCGGCGGTACAGCGCCGGGGTGGACCGGTACAGCTCGTTGAGGTCCGCCACCAGGTTGGCCACGCCCCGGTGCGACGGGTCGCTCAGCAGCGGCCAGTCGAGCGAGGCGGCCTCGTTCCACTCGTTGTCCTGGCCGAACTCGCAGCCCATGAACAGCAGCTTCTTGCCGGGATGCGCCCACATGTAGGCGTAGAGCGCGCGCAGGTTGGCGAGCTGTTCCCACCGGGTGCCCGGCATCTTGCGCAGCAGCGACCCCTTGCCGTGGACGACCTCGTCGTGGCTGAACGGCAGGACGAAGTTCTCCGAGTAGGCGTAGACCATCGAGAACGTCATCTGGTGGTGGTGGTAGCTGCGGTGCACCGGCTGGCGGGAGTTGTAGTCCAGCGTGTCGTGCATCCAGCCCATGTTCCACTTGAAGCCGAAGCCCAGCCCGCCGAGATGGGTGGGGCGCGTGACGCCCGGCCAGGCCGTCGACTCCTCGGCGATCATCATGACGCCCGGGAAGCGCCGGTAGACCGTCGCGTTGGTCTCCTGCAGGAACGCCACCGCCTCGAGGTTCTCCCGGCCGCCGTGCACGTTCGGCAGCCAGCCGCCGTCGGGGCGGGAGTAGTCGAGGTAGAGCATCGAGGCCACGGCGTCGACCCGCAGGCCGTCGATGTGGAACTCCTCGAACCAGTACAGCGCGTTGGCGACGAGGAAGTTGCGCACCTCGTTGCGGCCGACGTCGAAGACGTAGGTCCCCCAGTCGGGCTGCTCGCCCCGGCGCGGATCGGGGTGCTCGTACAGGGGCGTGCCGTCGAAGCGGCCCAGCGCCCAGGAGTCCCGGGGAAAGTGGGCCGGCACCCAGTCGACGATCACGCCGATGCCGGCGCGGTGCAGCGTGTCGACGAGGTGGCGGAACTCGTCCGGGCCGCCGAAGCGCGCCGTCGGCGCGTAGTACGCCGACACCTGGTAGCCCCAGGAGCCGCCGAACGGATGCTCGGCGACGGGCAGCATCTCCACGTGCGTGAAGCCGTTGTCCAGGACGTAGGCGGTGAGCTGGTCGGCGAGCTCGCGGTAGGACAGCCCGCGCCGCCACGAGCCCAGGTGGACCTCGTAGACGCTGATCGGCTCGGCGTGCCAGGCCGTGCGGGCACGCCGGTCGAGCCAGTCCTGGTCGTCCCACGTGTAGTCCGAGTGGGTGACGACACTCGCGGTGGCGGGCGGGACCTCGGTGCGGAAGGCCATCGGGTCGGCCTTCTGCCGCCACACCCCGTCGAAGCCGAGGATCTCGTACTTGTACCGAAGCCCGACGCCGGCGCCGGGCACGAACAGCTCCCACACGCCGCTGTGGNCCAGCGAGCGCATCGGGAACGCCCGGCCGTCCCAGAAGTCGAAGTCGCCGACCAGCCGCACCCCCCGCGCCGACGGTGCCCAGACGGCGAAGCTCACCCCGGTGACGGTCGTGCCGCCCGGGGTCGACAGCTCACGCAGGTGCGCCCCGAGCACCTTCCAGAGCTCCTCGTGCCGGCCCTCGCTGATCAGGTGCAGATCCATCTCGCCGAGGGTCGGCAGGTGCCGGTAGGGGTCGTCGACGACGTGGGAGCCGTGCGGGTAGGCCACCTCGACGCGGTAGTCGGGCAGGACCTCCGGCAGCGCCACGGCGAACACCCCGCCGCTGTGGAGTCGAGCCGCCGGGTGGCGGTCCTCGCCGACGAGCACGGTCACGGCGCTCGCGTCGGGACGCAGCACCCGCACGACGGTCGTGTCCCCGGCCGGGTGCGCCCCGAGCAGCGAGTGCGGGTCGTGGTGGGTGCCGTTGACGAGCCGTTCGAGGTCCTCGCGTGGCAGGCCGAGCGGCACGCCCGGCGCCGGCGCGGCGGCGGCGAGGGACGTCGGCGGCCTGGTAGCCGCGTCGGGGCCGCCCGGGGTCGCTGGGTCGCCGGCCGCCGCCGGCGCGTCGGTCGCCGAGTTGTCCAGATCGGGCAGGCGCCCCGGGACCCGGTCGGCCAGGGCCACGCGGCCCGAGCGGTCGCGGGCCGGTGCGCTCGCCGGATCGGCGTCGGGTCGGCCGGTGATCTGCCCGGCGCCGCGGTGTCCCGTCCGCGCCGTGCCGTTGTTGACGTCGCCGCTGTTCACTGGGACACCCCTGCCTCTCTCCGCGATGGGGACGATGGTTCGGCGCACCGGCGGCGGATCGGTCCGCCCGCTCCCGCTCATCCGGCCGGTGGGTGGGTCTGAGCCGGTGGGTGGATCTGAGCCGGTGGGTGGGTCTGGGCCGGTGGGTGGGTCTGGGTGAGCCGCTCCACCGAGGCCATCGGGATGCCGATCCACCCCGGCCGGTGGCGCGCCTCGTAGAGCACCTCGTAGACCGCCTTGTCGAGCTCGAACGCACGCAGCATCGCCGCGTCCTCGCGTGGGTCGCGACCGGCAGCGGCGCCGTACCCCCGGCAGAACGCCTCCCGGTTGCGGTCGNCCCACTCCTGCGCCCGGTAGACCAGCGCGGGCTCGTCGCCCCGCTCCAACAGCATGGAACGAGCCGCGTAGTCGAACGACCGGAGCATCCCGGCGACGTCGCGCAGCGGCGACTCCAACCCCACCCGCTCGGCGACCGGGCGGGCCGGCTCGCCCTCGAAGTCGAACAGCACCCAGCCCGAGTCGACCCGCAGCACCTGGCCAAGATGCAGGTCGCCGTGCAGCCGCTGGAACGGCCGGGGATGAACGACTGCCGGCGCCGCGCCGGTGAGCTCGTCGTAGGACTTGCGCACGGCGGCCTCGAAGGGCCGCAGCTCGGCAACGGCCTCGACGGCGGCGTCGAGGCGGCCGTGCAGGTACGTCACCAGGGCACGCAGCGCGTCGGCGGTGGGTGGGCGCGTCGGCAGTGCCCGGGCCAGGTCCGCGTGCACCTCGGCGGTGGCCACGCCGAGCCGCTCCGCTTCCGCGTCGAAGTCCCCGCCGACCTCGTCGGCGTGNAGGTCGGCCTCGGCGTAGAGGTCGCGCACGCTGGCCAGCGCCAGCCGCCAGCCCTCGGTCCCGCTGCGCAGGTACTCCTGGAGGAAACCGAGCGTGGTCTGCCGCCNCTCGACCTCCCCGGAGAACCAGGCGACCGGGGCGGCGACGTGCGTGCTGCCGACCCCGGCGAGAGCCCGGGTGACCTCCAGGTCCGGGTTGATGCCCGGCCAGAGCCGGCGGAACACCTTCAGGATGTAGGCGTCGCCGTAGATGATCGAGGTGTTGGACTGTTCCGCGCCGACGGCGTGCGCGGGCAGGTCGTCCAGCGTCCGCGTCGTCTCGGCGACGAGGTCGTCCCGGNGGGCCGAGCGGCCGAGGAACTGCAGCAGGGCGGCGCTGCCGTCGGGGTCGTGCAGCCCGTCGTACACCAGCCCGCCGGCACACTCGCCGATCAGGAAGCCCTCGTGGCCGAAGGGGGCGTCGGTCCGGACCACCAGGGGAACCTGGTAGTGGTCCGGTGGCCCGTGGTCGTAGTCCACGTCGACGACGAGCAGCCGCAGCGGCTCGAAGACGGTGGTGTCCCGGCGAATCCGGATCCGCCCGGCGCCGCGGCCCTTGCCGGCGAACCAGCGCTGTCGGGGAAGCCAGTCGGTCAGCAGGCCGGTCAGTTCGGCGTGGTGGTCACCCATCCTCGACCTCCCGATGCCTGTGCTCGACGATCATCGTGTGCACCTAACGTCGAATGTCCCGAAAGTTACCTTTCGTCAGCCACGTCGCGCGCGTACCACCGCGGCGACCTCGGTGTTCCCGCCGGCCAGCCCCGCGGTCTGCCGGCCGGCCCGCCGGTTTCACCGGACCCTGCCGCCGTCACCGGGACCGGGTCTAGCGCTCTACTCTCCCCCCGTCCGCCCCAGGGGGCTAGGGGGTGAATTCCCCCGGTACGGTCAACGCGAACCAGTAATGTCCGTGCCCGGGCAACGTCAGAAGGTAGGGAAGCTCGCCGATCGGCGGGAAGTGCACCCGGCCGAGCAGCTCGACGGGCACCAATCCCTCGAAACGGCGCAGATCCAGCTCCACCGGCTGGGCGAAGCGGGACAGGTTCGCGACGCACAGCACCCGGTCGTCACCGAATTCGCGCACGTAGGCGAAGACCGACGGATTGGACGAGGCCAGCTCCTCGTACGTACCCAGACCGAAGACGGGATGGCGCTTGCGCACCTCGATCATCCGCTTCGTCCAGGACAGGAACGACGTCGGCATCCGCTGCCCGGCCTCGACGTTCAGGGCCTGGTAGCCGTACACCGGGTCCATGATCAGGGGCAGGTAGAGCCGGGCCGGGTCGGACGTGGAGAAGCCCGCGTTGCGGTCGGGCGACCACTGCATCGGGGTCCGCACGCTGTCCCGGTCGCCGAGGTAGATGTTGTCGCCCATGCCGATCTCGTCGCCGTAGTACAGCACCGGGGAACCCGGCAGCGACAGCAGCAGGGCGGTGAACAGCTCCATCTGGTCGCGGCTGTTGTCCAGCAGCGGGGCCAGCCGGCGGCGGATGCCGATGTTCGCCTTCATGCGGGGGTCCTTGGCGTACTCCGCCCACATGTAGTCGCGCTCGTCGTCGGTCACCATCTCCAGGGTGAGCTCGTCGTGGTTGCGCAGGAAGATGCCCCACTGACAGTTCGGCGGGATCTGCGGCGTCTGGGCCAGGATCTCGGAGATGGGATAGCGCGACTCCCGCCGTACCGCCATGAAGATGCGCGGCATCAGCGGGAAGTGGAACGCCATGTGGCACTCGTCGTCGTTGCCGAAGTACTCNACGACGTCGGAGGGCCACTGGTTGGCCTCGGCGAGCAGCACCCGGTCGGCGTACTTGGCGTCGACCTCCTTGCGGACCCGCCGGAGGTACTCGTGGGTCTCCGGCAGGTTCTCGCCGTTGGTGTTGTCCCGCACGTAGAGGTAGGGCACCGCGTCGAGCCGGAAACCGTCGATGCCGAGGTCCAGCCAGAAGCGCAGGACCTCCAGCATCGCCTCCTGCACATCCGGGTTGTCGTAGTTGAGGTCGGGCTGGTGGGAGAAGAAGCGGTGCCAGTAGTACTGACCGCGCACCGGGTCCCAGGACCAGTTCGACTTCTCCGTGTCGACGAAGATGATCCGCGCCTCGGGATACCGCTCGTCCGTGTCTGACCAGACGTAGAAGTCCCCGAAGGGCCCCTCCGGATCCGACCGGGACGCCTGGAACCACGGGTGGGCGTCGGAGGTGTGGTTCATCACCAGGTCGGCGACGATCCGGATGCCGCGCCGGTGCGCCTCGTCGACGAGACTGACAAAGTCGCCCAGGTCGCCGAATTCGGGCANGATCTGGAAGTAGTCGCTGATGTCGTAACCGCCGTCGCGCAACGGCGAGGAGTAGATCGGCAGCAGCCACAGACAGTCGACGCCGAGCCACTCCAGATAGTCGAGCTTGGAGATCAGGCCGCGGATGTCGCCCGTGCCGTCGCCGTTGGAGTCGGCGAAGCCTCGGATGAGCACCTCGTAGAACACGGCGCGCTTGAACCAGTACGGGTCGCGGGACGACTCCCCGACGGGACCGGCGGGGGCCGGGCGGGGGGTGTCGTCGCCGATGGGCTCGCTGAGGGGCTCCGGCTCCGTCACGACCGGGCTCGCACGGTGAGGATGTGCGCGGGCTCGACGGACGGGTCGAGCCGGACGTAGTTGTCCCGGCCCCACCGGAAGGTCTGCCCGGTGATCTCGTCGGTCACGTCGAAGGAGTCGTCCCAGCCGAGGCCGAGGGCGGGCATGTCGAGGCGCACCGTGGTCTCCCGCGTCTCGTGCGGGTCGAGGTTGACGATGACGAGCACGGTGTCAGCGCCGCCCGTCCCGCCCGGACCGGCTGGCCCGGCCGATCCGCCCGGGTCGTCCACCTCCGCCAGCCGCTTGGAGTAGACGATGAACTCGTCGCCGTCGGCGTGGTGCAGGTGCAGGTTGCGCAGCCAGTGCAGCGCCGGGTGGGCCCGGCGGATCTGGTTGAGCCGGGTCAGGTAGGGCGCCAGCGAGCGGCCCTCCCGCTCGGCCGCCGCCCAGTCCCGCGGCCGGTACTGGTACTTCTCCGAGTCGAGGTACTCCTCGCTGCCCGGCCGGACCGGGGTGTTCTCGTACAGTTCGTACCCGGCGTAGACGCCCCAGGTCGGCGACATCGTGGCCGCGAGCACCGCCCGGATCCGGAACGCCGCCGGCCCGCCCTCCTGCAGGTAGCCCGGCAGGATGTCCGGGGTGTTCACGAAGAAGTTCGGCCGCATGTAGTGGGCGGCATCGATCAGTTCGCGGGCGTACTCCTCCAGCTCCCACTTCTGGTTGCGCCAGGTGAAGTACGTGTACGACTGGGTGAAGCCGACCTTGGCGAGNGTGTGCATCATCGCCGGCCGGGTGAACGCCTCGGCGAGGAACAGCACGTCCGGCTCGGTCGCCTTCACCTGACCGATGAGCCACTCCCAGAACTCGACCGGCTTCGTGTGCGGGTTGTCCACCCGGAAGATTCGCACTCCGTGCGCGGTCCAGTGCCGGACGACCCGCAGGATCTCCTGGTAGAGCCCGGTCGGGTCGGTGTCGAAGTTCAGCGGATAGATGTCCTGGTACTTCTTCGGCGGATTCTCCGCGTAGGCGATCGAACCGTCGCTGCGCACGACGAACCACTCCGGGTGGTGCTTCGCCCACGGATGGTCCGGCGCGCACTGCAGGGCGAGATCCAGGGCGATCTCCATGCCCAGGGAACGGGCCCGCGCGACGAACAGGTCGAAGTCCTCGATCGTGCCCAGGTCCGGGTGCACGGCGTCGTGGCCACCGTGCTCACTGCCGATCGCCCAGGGCGAGCCGGGGTCGTCCGGGCCGGGAACGAGGGTGTTGTTCGGACCCTTGCGGTTGACCTCGCCGACCGGGTGGATCGGGGGCAGGTAGACCACGTCGAAGCCCATCGCCGCGATCGCCGGCAGGCGCTCAGCGGCGGTGAGGAAGGTCCCCGAGCGCGGCGGGTCGAGGGTCGCCCCCTCCGAGCGGGGGAACATCTCGTACCAGCTCCCGTACAGCGCCCGGGGCCGGTCGACCCAGACCCGGTACAAGGAGGAGCGGGTCACCAGCTCGCGCAGCGGGAAGGCGTCCAGCAGGCTCGTCAACCGAGGGTCCAGGGCGGCGGCGATCCGTTCGTGGGGATCATCGCGACTGTCGTCGCGCAGCGCGGCCACCGCCCGGGCGATCTCGGCGCGCCGGCCCTCCGGCACGCCCGGCAGCGCCCGCAGCAGCAGCCGCGCGCCGTCCTCGAAGTCGACCGCGAGCTCGTCGACGTCCTGTCCCGCACCGACCTTGAGCTCGATGCCGTGCCGCCAGGTGGCGACCGGATCGGACCACGCCTCGACGCGGTAACCCCACAGGCCCTCGTCGCCGGTAGTGATCTCCGCCTCGAGCCGGTCGGTGCCGGAGCCCNCGGACCGCATGCGGATGAACGGCGTGCCCTGGCCGTCGGGTCCCGACAGCACGACGTTGGCGCCGATGAGGTCGTGACCCTCCCGGAACACGGTCGCACCGACGGTGAGGNTCTNGCCCACGACCGCGCGCGCGGGCCACTGCCCACACGACACGACCGGGGTCACATCGGAGATGACAACCCGGCCTACTGAACGTCCGATCATCATGGCGACCTTATCCAGACGAACCACGCCTCAATAGTCCGCCCTGCACGTGGCGAATAGCGACACCTCTGCGTGAACTGCCTGCGGCCACCGGATGGGTGATTGTTGGCGTTGGGGTGGGTCTGACGGCCCCGTCCGGATGGTTCCCGCCGAAGCCGATGTTCCCCAGTTGCTGCGCCTACGAACGTCCGAACCTCGTCTGTTGTGCCGTCCGGCGTGCACATTCGCTGCCGCACCGGTGACAGTGTCGGGCCCGGAGNGGATCCGGCGGGGCCGCCCCGCGTTGTTGTTGCGTTGGGTGACCGGTCGGGTCGTGTTCCATCCGCGTTTCCGCCGGGTGAAGTGACCGCCTGATGGGGTCATCGCGGGGCTGGTCCTGGTCCTGTCGGCTGCGCGACGGCGAGCGGGCTGGCGGCCCGGTATACCGGATCGGGTCGCGCGGCCGTCCGCCGCCGGACCGGCGGCGGACCGGCGGCGGGAACCTCGCGCGTGACTCGTTCGTCCCGCAGAGCACACGTACTCCGGCACGTGGCCTCCGCGGGCGGAGAGTCACCGTGCCGAACGCGTCGGGCAGTAGGCTGCCGGCGCCCGGCCGCCGGGGTATCCGGGACACCCGGGGGCGTGCCGCGCTTCCGGACAGCGGCCGCCGCCCGGCTCGGGTGCGGCCCCCAGACAACGCAGTCGACGCACAGCAGGAGGAACACAGTGGGAGTCAGTCTCAGCAAGGGCGGCAACGTGTCGCTGTCCAAAGAGGCGCCCGGCCTGACCAACATCCTGGTCGGCCTCGGCTGGGACGTGCGCAGCACGACCGGCGCCGACTTCGACCTGGACGCCAGCGCCATCGCGTGCCGCGCCGACGGCAAGGTCGTCTCGGACGGGCACTTCGTCTTCTTCAACAACCTCAAGAGCCCCGAGGGCGCGATCGAGCACCAGGGCGACAACCTCACCGGTGAGGGCGAGGGTGACGACGAGGCCATCTCCGTGAACCTCACGTCGTTGCCCGCGGAGATCGACAAGATCGTGTTCCCGGTCTCCATCTACGACGCGGACTCGCGCCAGCAGAACTTCGGCCAGGTCCGCAACGCCTTCATCCGCATCGTCAACGGCGCCGGCGGNACCGAGATCGCCCGCTACGACCTCACCGAGGACGCCTCCACCGAGACGGCCATGGTGTTCGGCGAGGTCTACCGGCACGGATCGGACTGGAAGTTCCGCGCCGTCGGCCAAGGCTACGCCTCGGGCCTGGCCGGGATCGCCCGCGACTTCGGCGTCAACGTCTGACCCGGGTTCGCAGCACGTGCGGCACGCCGGGCCACGTGCCCGGCGGCGGGGACGGCCGGCGCCGGTCGCAGGACCGGCACCGGCCATCCCGGGGAAGCCGTTCACCGGCCCGGGACGGCCGGCGGCGGCCCGGCGGCCCGGTCACCCGGAGTGTGTGGAGGTAGTGCGCGGGTAGGGCGCGACCTATCCGGTGTAACCCATTTGTCAGGTCGCGCCCACCGGATGAACAGCTACGATGCCGACGACCGCCGCTCCGGGCCAACCGGCCGCGGGCCGACGCGGTCTCCGGCGAGTTCAGGCGACGCGGCGGGATCCGACGGACCGCGGATCCGCCCGCGCGGCGCGACCGGGGTCTGGCGATCGGTCCGGAAAGGTGTTGATGGGCGTGCACGCCTTGCGGATCTTCGGGTGGTCGTTGGCGATCACCGCGATCGGGGTGGCCGGAGCGGGGGTGATCGGCAGCCCCCGGGACGCGGCGATCGTCGCCATCCTCGCCGTGCTCGAGATCAGCCTTTCCTTCGACAACGCGGTCATCAACGCGACGATCCTGCGCCGGATGAACCCCTTCTGGCAGAAGCTCTTCCTGACGCTTGGCGTCGTCATCGCCGTGTTCGGCATGCGACTGCTCTTCCCGATCATCATCGTGGCGCTCACCGCGCACCTCGGTCCGATCAAGGTCTTCGACCTGGCGCTCAACGACAGCGCGCAGTACGCGGAGAAGCTCGGCGACGCGCACCCGGCGATCGCCGCCTTCGGCGGGATCTTCCTGTTCATGCTGTTCCTGGACTTCCTGTTCGACACGGAGCGGGACGTTCAGTGGATCAAGAAGCTGGAGGAGCCGCTGCGCCGCGCCGGCCAGCTTGACGTGATCCCGACCGTGATCGGCCTCGTCGCGCTGCTCGTCGTGGGCGAGGCGTTCTCCGGTGACCACACCCAGCAGGTGCTGACCGCGGGCGTCGCGGGCCTGGCGACCTACCTCGGCGTGCGGGGACTCGGCGAGTTCTTCGAGTCGCGCGGAGTCGGCGCCGACGCCGACGAGGACGAGGACGCCGACGACGACGCGGCCGCCGAGGGCGCCGGGAAGACCGCTGCCCCGCGGTCCTCCGGGCAGCCGAAGCTGGTGCTCGCCACCGGCCGGGCGGCCGCCTTCCTGTTCCTCTACCTGGAGGTCATCGACGCGTCGTTCTCGTTCGACGGCGTCGTCGGCGCGTTCGCGATCTCCCAGAACATCTTCGTCATCGCCACCGGCCTGGGCATCGGCGCGATGTACATCCGTTCGCTGACCGTGTACCTCGTCCGCCGCGGCACCCTGTCCGAGTACATCTACCTCGAGCACGGCGCGCACTACGCGATCGGCGCGCTGGCGATCATCCTCGCCATCTCGATCGAGACCGAGGTCCCGGAGATCGTCACCGGCCTGGTCGGGGTCGCCTTCATCGGCCTGGCGCTGGTGTCCTCCATCCGCCACCGCCGCCGGCACGCCGACGCCGACGCCGATGCCGACTCCACCGGCTCCACCAGGGGCGACGGAGGCGAGGGCGGCCAGGGCCAGCCGCGCGAGGCGGTGGGCGCGCCGCTGTAGCGCCGGCGCGACCGGCCGGGGCCGGCCGGCGGCGGACGGGTCGCCGACGGTCCCGCGCATCCGGCGGGTAGCTGCGGTCTGGAGTGGTCCACCGCCGATGTGACATCGTCGAGGCGACATCGGGCGCAGCCGGCGACGGTCCACCCACCGGTCGTGTCCGTCCACCGATGGCAGATCACCAATCCGGCAACCGCGAAGGAGCGGACCATGGGCATCGACTACACCAAGCGTCCCGCCACGCCACCGGCCGGCTCCGGACCGGTCTCGCTGAGCAAGGTGACGCTGACGAAGTCCGCGCCGTCCGTGTCGCTGAGCAAGCAGGGCGGCGGCGGCCGGCTGCACGTCAACCTCAACTGGAACCAGCACCCGTCCGGAGGCCAGCAGCAGAAGGGCGGCTTCCTCAAGCGGGTGCTCGGCGCCGCCGGCGGGGGCATCGACCTGGACCTCGCCGCGCTGTTCGAGCTCACCGACGGCCGTTCCGGCGTGGTGCAGGCGCTCGGCGACGCGTTCGGCTCGTTCGACGGGCCGCCCTACGTCAACCTCGACGCGGACGACCGGACCGGCGCCGCCGTGGGCGGCGAGAACCTCTACGTCAACCTCGCGCAGATCGGCCAGATCCGCCGGCTGCTCGTGTTCGCCTTCATCTACCAGGGCGTGGCGTCGTTCGACCAGGCCGACGCGGTGGTAACCCTGACGCCCGCCCAGGGTGCCCCGATCGAGGTACGCCTCGACGAGCAGGCCGGCGGCGCCCGGATGTGCGCGATCGCGCTGCTGACCAACACCGGCAACGACTTCACCGTCAGCCGTGAGGTCCGGTACGTCAGCGGTCACCGCGAGCTCGACCAGGCTTACGGCTGGGGGCTGAACTGGACTGCCGGCCGTAAGTGAGTAACGCCGGTACCTCGCGATGACCCCCCCGGTCCCGCCGCCCGGCGGCGAGGAGGATNGATACCCGATGTTCCAGTCACGTCGCGATCCCGCGTCCCGCGGCCGGGCAAGCTGGTTCCCGCCCGGCGGGCCGCGCTCCGGCCCGCCGGACCACCTGGTTCCCGATCCCCTGGTTCCCGATCCCCTGGATCCGGAGTCGCTGGATCCGGAGTCGCTGGAGCCCGACCCGTCGGACCCGGATCCGCTCGCGGCCCCCGGCGAGTCGGGNCGTGACCCGCGGGGGGCACGGGATGGGCTGGAGCCGTTCGGCGCGGACGACTACTCGGCCTGGCGGGGACCGGACCATCCTGCGGACCGGGCGGCCCACGACCGGGCGGTCCACGACCGGGCGGTCCACGACTGGGCGGTCCACGACCGGGCGGTCCACGACCGGGGGGCCTTCGAGCGGTCGGGGCGGGACCCCGGGTCGCGGCGCGACGACCTGCTCCGCGGCTGGGATCCGCGGCCGGCCGACCATGGTCCGAGAGACTACTTTGACCTGCCCGACCGCACCCACGGCTCCGGCGGGCGTCCCGAGGCGGGTGGAGAGGCCCCCCCTGGGGCCGGCGTGGGCTGGGACGAGTCCGTGCCGGTGGGGGTGCGCGGATTCGGGGTGCCGCCCCTGGGCTCCGCCCCGCCGATCAACTCGTACGAGCCCGCGGGACGCGACCGTGCCGGTACCGCGGACGTCCGCCACGCCGATGACACCCCAGGCCCCGCCGCCGACGCCGGTTCGTACGCCGACGCCGATTCGTATGCCGACGCCGGTTCGTATGCCGACAGCTCCCCTTATGTCGCCGGCGTCCCCTACGCCGACGCCGCGCCTCACGCCGGCGGCGCCCTGGACTCCGCGGCCGACGCCCTCGGCTCCTCCGCCGATGCCTTCGGGGGTGCGGCGGCGGATACAGCCGCCACCGACGCGGGGCCCGCGGACGACGGCTACGAGGGCGGGCACTGGCGCGACGAGCCGGCCGGCGGTCACCGCGGCGAGCCCTACCCGCCCGCCGTCCGGCGCTACGCCACCGATCCCCAGCACCTGGCCGAGCCTGCCCGTTGGGCTGACTCCGGTCGTCGAGCCGAGCCTGCCCACGAGGCCGACTTCGCGGATCCGGATCACTCGGGCCGCGCTGAGCCCACCTGGCCCGGCGGTGTCGAGCCGGTCCCCGAGTCGGACCCCGGCGGCCCGCGGCGGGCCGGCGGCCGGCGCCTGTACCCGCAGGAGCTGGAGCGTTCCCGCCGCCTGGACTACCCGGATCTGCTCGCGCCGGGGGAGCGCCACAACCCGGGCAAGTATCCCCACGGGGCGCGGCCCGACGACCCGATGGTGGCGGCGGCCGGCGGGTATGCCGATCTCGCCGGGCCGGCGCAGCGCCCTGGGCCGACCCTGGGTGTTGGATCGGCGCAGGATGTTGGGCCGGTGCAAGGTGCTGGGTCGGTGCACGGTGCTGGGCCGGTGCGGGATGTCGAGGCGGTGCAGGGCGATGCACCGGTAGCCGAGGCGTGGGGGACGGGCAGCGCGTGGGGCGCGGGCGAGGCCGGGGCGATCGCCCGCGGCGTCGACGACGACGCGCTGCGGGCGGCCGGTTTCGCCCTATCGCCGGCGACGGGCCCGCTGACAGCGCCCGGCGACTATGCGGATCCCGGCGACTATGCGGATCCCGGCGACTATGCGGATCCCGGCGGGCGTGACGCCGACCACGCCGCCGACGCCGGGTCCGGTGCGGGCGGGTCGAGTTCCGTCGAGGTGGGGGACATCGGGTCGCCAGCGGTCCGGGGCGGCGGCGACCACGACGACGTGGCGAGCCCGGCGGGCGAGAGGTACCACGACGAGGTGGACGATCCCGCGGAGGCGGACTACCACGGAGGACCGGATCATCCCGGCAACTCGGACTTCTCCGGTGACTCGGACTTCTCCGGTGACTCGGGCTACCCCGGCGACTCGGACTTCCCCGGTGACTCGGGCTACCTCGGAGACTCGGACTTCCCCGGTGACTCGGGCTACCTCGGTGACTCGGACTATCTCGGTGGATCGGATCATGCCGAGGGATCGGATCATGCCGGCGGTTCCCTGCCGGACGGCGGGACCCGTGGAGGTGCGGCGCGCGTCGGCGGGCTGCCGGGCCCGTCCGTTCCCGGCTTCGACGATGATGCGGACGGAATGTTGACGGCGCAGGTGGCGGGCGGTCGGAGCGGCGAAGTCGGTCGTCACCAGGATCTCAACCGCAGGGATACCGGCCGTGAGGACGCTGCCGGTCGTCATGAGGATGCCGGGTCGGCGGGAGACGGGGACCTGGCCGGGTCGATCGGCGCGATCCAGGCGGTGGCCCTCGAGCGCCTCGCCGGCCAGGTCGACGAGCTCGCCCGGCTGCGCCGCCACGATGCGGAGCTGGTGGACCGGCTGCATGCGGAGAACAGCCGCCTGCGGGCCGGGGAGCTCACCGAGGCGATGGCGCCGCTGCTGCGGGGCCTGATCCGGCTCCACGATCAGATGGGTAGCCTGGGGGCGGACGATCCGCAGAGCGTCGCCGGCATCCTGCGCAAGNAGCTCCTCCAGGTGCTGGACCTGGCCGTGGACGTGCGGCCGTACACAGCGGTACCGGGCGGGACCTTCGACCCGGCGCGGCATCTCGGTGTGCGGCGGGTGGCCACGGACGATCCGGGACGGGACGGGACTATCGCCCGCACCGTGCGCCCCGGCTTCGTCCGTGGCGAGACGACCGTCGTCCGGCCCGCGGAGACCGAGGTCTACCGCACGCGCTGAGTCGCGGTGGCGGCGAACGCTGACGAGACTTGCGAAGGGAAGAGTTCAGACGGTGGCGGGTACCAAGGTGTTCGGGATCGACCTGGGCACGACCTACTCCTGCATCGCCCAGGTCGACGAGTACGGCCGGCCGGACGTGATCCGCAACATCGAGTCCCAGCCCACGACGCCNTCGGTCGTGTTGTTCGACGGCGGTGGCGAGGGCGCCACGTCCTTCGTGGTGGGCACTCAGGCCAAGCGGCAGGCCCGCATCCGCCCCGACGACGTCGCGCGGCTGGTCAAGCGGCACATGGGCGCGTCCGACTGGCGCTTCGTCGCGCACGACGTGGAGTACAGCGCCTCCGCGGTGTCGAGCCTCGTGCTCAAGGCGCTCGCCGCCGACGCCGAGCGGGCGACCGGTACCCCGGTCACGGACGCGGTGATCACCGTGCCGGCGTACTTCGGTGACGAGGAGCGCAAGGCGACCAAGCTCGCCGGCGAGCTGGCCGGGCTGAACGTGGTCGACATCATCAACGAGCCCACGGCCGCGGCGTTCGCGTACGGCTTCGGCCAGGACGGCGCGGAGGAGTCGACCGTCCTGGTCTACGACCTCGGTGGCGGCACGTTCGACACCACGGTCATCCGGCTGAGTGAGGGTGCGATCACCGTGGTGGCCACCGACGGTGACCACGAACTCGGCGGTGCGGACTGGGACAACGAGCTCGTCCGCTACCTGGCGCAGAAGTTCACCGAGGCCCAGCCGGACGCGGGCGACCCCCTCGACGACGTCTACGACGAGCAGGAGCTGCTCACCGCGGCCGAGGACGCCAAGCTCGCGCTGTCCGGACGGGACAGCGTCGACGTCCTCGTCGTGCACAAGGGCAAGCGGGTGAGCGTGCCGGTGACCCGGGCGACGTTCGAGGAGATCACCGGGCCGCTGCTGCGCCGCACCCTGGACCTGACGGGTTCCGTGCTGGAGCGGGCCCGGGAGAAGGGCGTCGAGAAGATCGACCTGTGCCTGCTGGTGGGCGGCATGAGCAAGACCCCGGCGGTCGGCCGCCGGTTGCAGGAGTCCTTCGGGCTCACGTCCCGGCTCGTCGACCCGGATCTGGCGGTGGCCAAGGGCGCCGCCGTGTACGGGCAGAAGAAGGCCCTCGAACGCGAGGTCCACTCCGACCTGGTGGCCAGCGGGGCGCTGCGGCCCGATCAGGACCTCGCCGCGGCCGACGCCGCCGAGGTGGAGAAGGCGGCGGCGGCCAGCGCCGACGCCGCGGGGCTCGCGACCGCGGCCGTGGTCGACCTCGTCCGCACCAAGGTCACCAACGTCACCTCCCGCGGCTTCGGGATCTTCGCGGAGGACCGCGGTGTGCCGGTCGCGGCCTTCCTCGCCCACCAGAACGACCCGCTGCCGATCTCGGTGACCCNCACCTTCTACACCGTGACCGACGATCAGGCCGAGGTCGACATCCGGGTCTTCGAGCAGGGGACCACGGCCGAATCGACGGCGATCGACGACAACAAGGTGATCGTCGCCGGGGCGATCTCCGGAATTCCGCCGGGTCACCAGCGCGGCACGCCGGTCGAGGTCACCTTCGCGATGGCGGGGGACCAGACAATTCGGGTTACCGCGGCGCACGAGGGTGCCGCCACCGCGCTGGTCCTTCAGGTGCGTGCCGGGGTCGGTTCGGAGGAGATGCGCGCAACCGAGTCGGCGAAGGTCAGTCTGCTCAAGCAGCGGGACTGAGCCGGTCGATCCCGCGACCAGGGACTTCTCCCACGGCCCGGGAAAAAACCGCTCGAGAAGTGTTATGAGCTGCCAATTTCCCACGTACGCAGGCGCTTCCGGGTGTCGGCCCCGTAGTCGGTAGGGTCAGCCGGGACGCACGGTCAGGGCCCGCCAATCGTCGCCAGACGGCGATACCGGGCCGCCGATCCGCAAGGACCGGGCTGGGCGTCCGCGGCGTCCGGGACCCGGGGCGGGGCGCCGCTTCGTACTCTCGGGTGTGGGGCCTGTCGGGTGTGGGGCGGTAAACTGCCGCCCCGCGTTCGGCGCCCGAAGACGGGCCGGTTGCCGGTCCGTCCGGAGGGCACGGCGGTCACGTGGGACGAAGGTGGATCCTTGAGCGCGGCGTTCGACGGCAGCGGCTATCGCCAGCGGGTGCTCGCACCGCTGCGGGCGGGCTCCTTCCTGGACACCGCCGACCCCTTTCTCATCGCCGGTCTCGACCCCACCGTGCCGTATACCGACTCCGACATCGGAGCCCATCTCGTCCGCGTCCTCGCCTTTCTGNAGCGGGAGCGCAACTCGGCCAAGTACGCCACGCTCGCCACCGAGCTGGTGCGTCGCCGCGGGGAGTGGGAGGAGCCGCTGCGCGACGCGGAGTCCCGCGAGCGGGTCCGCGCCCACGTGCTCGCCGCCCGGCGCAGCGGTGACGCGGAGCGGCTGGCCAAGGTCGACGGCTACCTCGCCACCGTTCGGGAACGCTTCGGCGGCATCCCCGCCTCCCGCGTCGACGGCCTGCGTCGGCTCGCCGTCGCCGCCGGGGTGACCGTCGAGGAGTTCGACGCCCGGCTCAGCCGGGAGCAGATCATCGTCGACGGGGTCGGCGGCGGGGTGGAGCCGCTGCCCCCCGAGGTCCGCCGCCAGATCGCCGAGCGGTTGGCCGAACTGCGCGCCCTGCGCGGCGGCGACCGGGTGTCCAGCGCGTCGCTGTGGGCGTTCCTCGGGCTCGCCCCCGACGCCTCGCTGGAACGGCTGTCCGCCGCCTACGCCGCGGTGGCGGCCGCCAACAGCCGCCGCCCGCACGACCGGGAGAAGACGGTCACGGCCGACCTGCTGGCCCTCGTCTCGACCCGGTTGGTCGAGGGTGATCCGGCCGCCTACACGGTCGGCCTGATGGCGGACGCCGCCGACGAGTTGCGCCCCGCGGTCGAGGAACACGTCGTCCTCGACGGTGAGCTCACCGCCGTCGCCTTCGAGGGCCTCGTCCGCGCGGCGCTGGCCACCGGGCGCGGGCTCACCGCGGCACAGGCGAAGTCCGTGGTGCTCGGGGTGGCGCGGGAGCTCGGCGCCGCGGTCAACGTCGGCGGGGTCGTCGACTACGTCGTCTGCCCCGGCTGCGGGCGCCCGGAGGCGGCCGGCGCCGCCCGGCACTGCCGGTACTGCGACACCGACCTCTACACGACCTGCCCGTCCTGCGGCTCGATGACCGAGGCCGCCGCGGTGGTCTGCCGGCACTGCGGGCACAGCCTGCGCCAGGCCCGAGAGGCGGCCGAGGCGCTCGCCGCCGTGCGCCGCGCGCTCGAGGGCGGACGCCCCCGCGAGGCCGGTGAGCTGCTCGCCGCCGCCCGCCCCGTGCTGGTCGCCGTCGGTGGCCCCGTCGCCGGCGCCGCCGACGAGCTCGGCGCCCGGGTGTCCGCGGCGCTCGGCGCGGCCGACGCCGGCTGGCGGGCCCTGTCCGAGGCGCGCGCGGCCAACCGGGCCGACGCCGCCCTCGACGACGCCCGCTGGCTCGCCGCGCAGGCGGCGGACGTGCCCGGTCCGGACGGCCGCAGCCCGGCGGAGGTGCTGGCCGAGCTCATCGCCGCCCAGGCAGTGATCCGCCGGCGGGTGGAGGCCGCCCGGGCGCTGCCGCCCGAGGCCCAGGAGGCCGCCCTGGCCGCGGTGCTCGCCACCGCCGCGGACAACCGGGAGGCGCTCGCGGCGTTGGCGGCGCTGCCGCTGTCGCCGCCGTCGGACCTCGTCGCGGTCGCCGGCCCCGACGGTTCGGTGCAGGTGCGCTGGCGGGCGTCGCCGTCCGTCGGCGGCCCCGTCTCCTATCGGGTGGAGCGCGTCGTGCTCGTCGAGGGTGGCGGGGCGACGCTGGGCCGGCGCAGCCTGGGCACCACCCGCTCCACCGAGCTCTACGACGCCGGCGCGCCGGCGTGGACGCCGGTGCGGCACGAGGTCACCGCGATCTGCGGCGAGCGCCGCTCCGAGCCGGTCGCCTCCGCGCCCGTGGTCTGCACCCGTGACCTCGCCGAGCTGCGCGCCGAGCGGACCGCCGCCGGGATCCGGCTGGGCTGGCAGCTCGACGGCGCCCTGTCGGTCGTCACCGTCGAGCGGACCCTCGCGCCCGGCTCGCCCGTCAGCCAGCCGCCCCGGCGGGCCCGGGTCACCGGCGGCGTGTTCCACGACACGGACGTCGTCGTCGGCGTGACGTACCGTTACCACGTCTTCGTCGAGTACCACGACGCGGCCGGGCGCCCCGTCCGCACGCCCGGCGCCGAGGCCGAGGTCGAGGTGACCGCCCGGCCCCGGCCGGTGCAGGATCTCGCCGCCGTCACCACCAGCGGGCGCACCACGCTGCGCTGGACGCCCCCGCCCGGCTGGGAGGTGCGGATCTACGCGACGCCGGTCGCGTCGGGTCCCGCCGGCGGCACCGGGAACACCGGTCCGCGGCTGGTGCCGGGCTCGGGCTCCGGCCCGCTGCCGCTGCCCGGCGCCGGCTCGGGCCCCCTGGCGATGCCCGGCTCCGGCCCGCTGCCCCTCGGCGGCCTCGGNGGCGAGGGCGACGACGTGCAGCTCGCCGCCATCACCGGGCCCGTCCGCCTGGTCGGCGCCAGCCGCGCCGGGNAGGCCGCGGAGTCCGCCCCGGTCGGCGAGGTGATCTACACCCCGGTGACGGTGCACGGGGAGTCGGCCGTCGTCGGCCGGGCCGTGCGGCACGTGGTGATCGAGCCCGTGCGNGACCTGCGCGCCGATGACCGCGGCGAGTCGATCGTGCTGTCCTTCCAGATGCCGCCCGGGGTGACCGAGGCGCGGGTGCTCTGGCGGNGGGACCGGACGCCCACCGGCCCGGACGACCCGTACGCCGCCAGCGCCAAGGTCACCAACACCAGCCTGGAGATCAAGGGCGGCTGGCATCTCGCCGCCCCGGCGGACGGCTGGGCCTACCACGTGGCCGCCTATCCGATGTACCGGGCGGGTGGGATCGCCCGCGTCGCGACCGCGGGGGTGGCGGTGCTGGCCCGGCCCGCGACCCGCAGCGACCCGCCGCCGCCGCTTCCCACGGCATCCGGGCCCGCCACCGGCGGTCACGTCGTCGGTGGACCGGGGGGAGGGCCCGGGAGCATCCTCGGCGGTCCGTTCGCGGGGCGGCCCATCGCCGGGTCCGACCCGCCCGGCTCCGATCCGATCACCGCCGCGCACCCGCTCGGGGGCCCGGCCCAGCCGCGCACCGGCGCGGTCCCGATGCCCGTGCCGGTCGGCGCCCGCCATCCGGTGGCGGGGGTCCCCCAGCCGGGCGGGACCCGGGGGTCCGCGCATGGGGACAACCCGCCCACGACCCCGCTCGGCGGGCTGCCGCTGCCTCTGCTCCCGCCGGCCGGCCGGAGCATGCCGGCCGCGGGCGGCCCGGCGCAGGCGTGGCACGGGCGGTTCGCGCCCGGCGCGCCCGGCGCGCCCGGCCCGCTCGGCCCGCTCGGTCCCGGTGGCGCGGCACCGGGGGGACCCGGTCCCGGCGCGGGGCAGCCGGTCGTCCCCGACGGTCCCGGCGGGTCGGACGGCCGCGGTGCCCCCGGTGCCCCGGCGATGCCCGGTGCCCCGGCGATGCCCGGTGCTCCGGCGATGCCCGGGGCCCCGGCCGGTTCCGGGGCCTCGGCGGGCGCGGCGGGCGGTCCGGTAGTGACCGGACCGGTGCCGCTCGGGTCGGATGTCGGTGCGCTGATTCAGCCGACGGTTACCTACACGGTGAGCCGATCCGGTTGGCGGCGGCGGACCATGCGGGTTCAGGTGCGCACCTCCGGCCCGGTCGGCGAGCTGATCCTGTTCGCGCGGCCGGGCGCCGCGCCGCCGCGGGTGGCCGCCGAGGCCCACGAGCTGTCCCGCCTGGCCGCCGTCGATCAGGCCGTCACCCGCACCATCGACGTCACGCTGGATGGGGCGCAGTTGCCGTGGGGCGTCCGGCTGTTGCCGGCGCTGGTGGCCCCCACCGGCTGGACCGTCACGCATCCCGCCGACGAGGATCTGGTCGTCCGCTGAACGGCCGTTCCGCCCCGGTCAGATCACGTTTCTCCGTGCTGTGATTTGGGTAAGTGTTGTCTTCTGGCGGCGGCCGTGCGGAGATGTCACACCAGATCTGCAATGATGGCACTACCACGGAAAGTATTCGTCCTAGTGCTGTTCCTTGCAGGCGGTGTGCCCCTTACGATTGGGTCCATCACGCGTAGTTCCAGTACCGGCCAGGTGGGTGTTCGCCACCCGGTCGGAGCATCTGTCGAACCGTCCTGACCCCGAGGTCGGAGACGGTCGGCGTCACGGACGGGCCGCAGTGGCAGCCCGGTCGACGCGCCCGCCGCGGTTTCGTCGAACTCTGATGGCGCGCTGAGTGGCCGCGCAGGCGGCAACTCGGAGGGGACGCCCCATCAACNGTCGTGATCCGACCATGCTCCGTTGTCGGTGCGCGGCGCGCTCGGCGGGTGCGTCTCACGCCAACTCCGAAAGGCAGCGCGCGAGCATGGTCTCGACCTCTCGTCGCCGACCGTCCCCTCCGGTCGGCCGTTCGGTCTCCCCGCCCACTCGACCTCGTGGCGCGCCCGGCCGCCGCGGCCCCGGCCGCCGCCGGGCCCGCCGGCCGGTCCGTACCAGTGCCCGGCTGGGCCTGGTGTCGGTGTTCGTCCTCGGTCTGNTGGGGGCGGTCACCCCGCTGGCGCAGGCCGCGGGCGAGACGCCGAGTCCGCAGCCGTCCCCGACGCTGCCGAGCGCGGTGTCGCCGAGCGCCAGCCCGACGGCCTCGACCGAGCCCGCCGGCACCGTCCAGCCCGGGGTCCCGATCTCCACGATGACCCCGCAGGCCCGCAGCCGCATCA
Source organism: Frankia sp. CpI1-P (assembly GCF_001421075.1). NCBI lineage: Bacteria > Bacillati > Actinomycetota > Actinomycetes > Frankiales > Frankiaceae > Frankia > Frankia sp. CpI1-P. Next base: position 175,588 of record NZ_LJJX01000007.1, read on the forward strand.
CGCTGGTCCTGTTCGACGAGGACATCGTGCTCGTCGGCGGGCGTGACTTCGCCGCCGGAGACGACGTCACCGTCGCCGCCGAGACCACCAGCCTGGGCGGCAGCGCGCTGACCAAGGCGGACGCCGACGGCCGCTTCATCCTGGGCTTCCGGGTCCCGGCGGACTTCAAGGGCACGGTCAACGTCAAGGCGAGCCAGGGTGGCGCCACCGCCGCCGACGCCCTCGACGTGACCGGCCCCGAGGCGGCGGCGAAGGAGTTCAAGGAGGCGCCGGCCCTGCCCGACGTCCCCGTGCAGCGCTCCGACACCACCACCGCGACGGGCACCACCACCGCGACGGGCACCACCACTGCGACGGGCACCACGGGCACCGCCGCCTCGGCGAGCCCCGGCACCGCGTCGCCGAGTCCGGACGCCGCGGGATCGCCGACNCCGAGCGCCGCGCCGCAGCCGTCGCCCACTGCCGACGTGACCGCGTCGCCCAGCCCGACCGCGAGCCCGTTCGCCGCCGTGGGCAAGGGTGGCCGCCGGCAGTTCGGCGCCGCCTCGCCGTCGGCCTCGGCCGCCTCGCCGTCGGCCGCCGGGCTGCCGACGGTCCCGCCGGCAAGCCCGACCCCCACGACCGGCGCGGCCGCCCCGGCTGCCGGCGGCGCGCCGGAGATCGACGCCGGTGGGACCAAGTCGGGCCTGCCCTGGCTGTCCGGGTTCCAGTCGCACCAGCTCGCGCAGCTCACGGAGTTCGGCAACTGGCGCGGGCGGCCCAACGACCTCGTCCACGTCTACACCGACCGCACCTCNGGCTGGGGCGGGCTTGTGGAGCCGACCTGGCCGGTCGACCTGTTCAAGGGGTTCGCCGGCAAGCTGCTGATCAGCGAGCCGACCTACCCCAAGGGGCAGGGCGACAACGGAGCCTGCGCCCGCGGTGAGTACGACGGCCAGTGGAAGAAGCTGGGCAGCTTCCTGGTCCAGCACGGCCGGGGCGACTCCATCGTCCGGATCGGCTGGGAGTTCAACGGCACGTTCATGTACTGGCACACCGACGCCGACCCGGCGACGTTCCGCACCTGCTTCCAGAAGATCTCGGCGGNCATCAAGTCCACCGACCCGCAGGTGAAGATCGACTGGACGTTCAACGCGCACAACNCCCCGGTGCCCACCGGTAACAGCCCGTGGGGCGCCTACCCCGGCGACGAGTACGTTGACTACGTCGGCATCGACGCCTACGACCACTTCCCGCCGTCGAAGGACGACGCGACGTGGAACAAGCAGTGCGAGGACGTCAACGGCCTGTGCTACGTGATCCGGTTCGCCCGGGAGCACGGCANGAAGGTCGGGGTCGGCGAATGGGGCGTGGCCTCCTGCAGCGGTGACGGTGGCGGCGACAACCCGTTCTACATCCAGAAGATGTTCGAGACGTTCAAGGCGGCTGGCGACGTGATGGGCTACGACGCCTACTTCAGCGATCCCACCCCCGGCAACGTCTGCTCGACGATCACGAACGGCGGCCAGAACCCGAAGTCCGCCGCCGAGTACAAGAAGCTGTTCGGCACCGGAGCAAGCTGACCGGACGCAGGGCGCGCCAACGGCAGATCGTCGGGCCGGGACGGAGGGATCCGTCCCGGCCCGACCCGTTGAGGGTTGCTCAGCCGCAGGTCGGCTGCTTGCTGATGACCCCAGGGTGACCGCCGAATGTCGGCTGACTGACGGTTGTCGTTGTCTGTTGTCAGACGCCCCCGGGCAGGTACCGTCACCCGAAAGGCGACGTTTGACGATCTTGCCAGTCCGGCCGGCGCACACCGAACCGGGGACCTTGGTCGAGCGACGCCGCCGCCTTTCACGAGGGGAACGTCGCTTGCGCCACTTCGCCTTCCTCGACAACGAGACGATCAAGATCCTGTTCCACCGTCCGCCGGAGGAGATCGCCGTCGATGGGGACCGCCGGCTNCTGGCCACCGCGCTCGGCGCGACGCTGTACGCGCCGGGCACCAGGCCCCACCTGGCGTTCGACGTGCGCCGGCAGAGCGCGGCCGGGGTGAACTCGATGGTGCTCTGCCTCGAGGACTCGATCGCCGACACCGAGGTGGCCGACGCCGAGGCCAACGTCGTCGCGGCGCTGCGCTCGCTCGCCGACGACCCGCCGCGCTCCGGCGACGGGCTGCCCCTGCTGTTCGTCCGGGTGCGCGCCGTCGGGCAGATCCCGGACCTGATCGCGCGGCTCGGTCCGGGCGGGGCCCGCTGCCTCGCCGGGTTCGTCCTGCCCAAGTTCGCCGAGGAGGGCGGCGAGGCGGGGTTGGAGGCGGTGCTGCGGGCCTCCGACATCGTCGGCCGGCCGCTGTGGGCGATGCCGGTGCTGGAAAGCCCACCGGTGATCAATCGGGAGACCCGGGTCGAGGCGCTCACGGCCGTGCGGCGACTGGNCGACAAACACGCCGAGCAGGTTCTCGCGATCCGGCTCGGCGCCACCGACCTGTGCGGGCTGTTCGGGCTGCGCCGGGACCGGGACCTGACGATCTACGACATCGCCGTGGTCCGCGACTGCATCGCCGACATCGTGAACATCTGCGCCCGCGGCGGCGATCACATCGTCACCGGCCCGGTGTGGGAGTACTTCGCCCAGCCGGAGCGCCTGTTCGTCAGCTCGCTGCGGGTGACTCCGTTCGAGCAGGCCGACCGGGTCGACGGCAGCCAGGAGGCGATCCGGATGCGCAGCGCGCTGGTCTCGGCCGACCTCGACCGGCTGATCCGGGAGGTCGTCCTGGACAGGGCCAACGGTCTGATCGGCAAGACCGTGATCCATCCCAGCCACGTCCCGGCCGTGCACGCGCTGCACGTCGTCAGCCAGGAGGAGTTCACCGATGCCNAGACGATCCTCGCCGGGGACTCCGGCGGGGTCCGCCCGAGCAGCTACGCGAACAAGATGAACGAGCTGCGCCCGCACCGGGCCTGGGCCGAGGCGGTGCTACGCCGGGCCAGGGCGTTCGGGGTCCTGCGCGAGGGGGACACCTTCGTCGAGGTGCTGGCGGCGACCCGCGGCCACAGCGGCGTGGGGACCGCCCGATGACCACGACGACGCCGGTGCCGGCGGACCCGGGCTGGCTGTGGGCGGAGCTGGGACTCGCCGTCGAGGTCAGCGCGGACGTGCGCGGCGGGGGCCTGGACGCGCTGGTCGGGCTGGCCCTGCGGCGCAACCCGCGCCGCGCCCACCTGCTGGTCAGCCGGGTGCTCGGCAAGCACCTGCCGGTCGCGCCGGGTGCGGGCCTGGCCGCCGGCGCGGACCTCGCGGCGCTGGTACGGGCTCTGCCCGACTTCCCCGCCGACGGCGCGGCCGCCGCCGCGGCCCGCCACGACGGTGGCGTGCGGACGGGGCCGCTCGTCATCGGCTACTGCGAGACGGCGACGGCGCTTGGCCACGCCGTCGCCGACGGCCTGGCGGGTAGCCATTACCTGCACACCACCCGGCGGGGCCTGTCCGGAGTGCCGCCGGTGCTGGAGTTCACCGAGTCGCACTCGCACGCCTCCCACCACTGGCTGGTCCCCGAGGACCCGGCGATCCTGCGCGGCGGCGAGCCGATCGTGCTCGTCGACGACGAGCTGTCCACCGGCCGGACCGCCCTCGGCACGATCCGCATCCTGCACGCCCACGCCCCTCGCGGGCGCTACGTGGTGGCGACCCTCGTCGACGCCCGGCCGGCCGCGGCGCGCACGGCGTTCGCCGAGCTCGCCACCGAGCTCGGCGTCCGGATCGAGGTCGTCGCCCTGATCGCGGCCACCGTCACGGTGCCGCCCGAGATCGCCGACCGGGCGGCGAGCATCCGCGCCCNCCTCGCCGGGGCCGCGCCGCCTACCCAGGTGTCGCCGCCCGCCCAGGTGTCGCCGCCCGTCCAGGTGTCGCCGTCCGTCCAGGTTTCCGCGCCCGCCCGGGTCTCCGCGTCCGTCCAGGCCGGCCATCCGGTTCGGTGGCTGGCCGCGGACTGGCCGGCGGACCTGCCCGAAGGCGGCCGGTACGGCTGGTCGCCGGCTCATCGGCGCCGGCTCGACGACGCCCTGGCACCGGTCGCCGCCGCCGTGCGCGCGGCGCTGACCCGGCCGGACGGCCGCACACTCGTCCTTGGGACGGAGGAACTGATGTACACCCCGATGCGGATCGCGGACACGCTGGCCGCCGCCGGCTTCGGCGAGGTCCGTTACCAGTCGACGACCCGCTCGCCGGTCCATCCGGTCGACGTCGAGGGCTACGCCATCCGGGCGGCGCTCACGTTCCCGGCGCCGGACGACCCGAGCCGGGTCAGCCACGTCTACAACGTCCGTCCCGGCGTCTACGACGACATCGTCCTGATCGTCGACTCCGGCGCGGACGCCGCCTCGCCCGCGCCGGTCGCCGACCCGGCGGGCCTCGTCGCCGAGCTGCGCCGCTGCGCCCCGGTCGCCGTGCTCACCCTGCCCGCCTACCGCCCGGCCCGGCCGGAGCAGGCCCGATGAGCGCCACCGGTTCCGGGCCGGCGACGCCGGTGGCCGGGCGGCCGGGCGACCCCGCGCTCGCGGGGACGATCGGCTCGGGCTCGTACGACCCGGCGGACGTCACCTTCCTGCTCACCGATCTGAGCGCCGTCGACCTCGAACGGCCCACCGAGGACCGCGAGGAGGCGATGCAGGCCGGCCGGCACTACTCCGAGGACCTGCCCGTCGAGTACCAGCCCGACGCCGGTTACCTCCGCCTCTACCATCAGGCACTGGAACGTTCGGCCCGGCGGGTGGCGCTGGCCACGGGGCTGGTCGCCGAACTCGTCCGGGTCACGAAGCCCGAGCCGGTCCTGGTCTCGATCGCCCGGGCCGGAACGCCGGTCGGGATCCTGATGCGCCGCTGGTACGGCTGGCGGCACGGCCTGGACACCCCGCACCACGCCATCTCCGTGATCAAGGATCGCGGGGTGGACATGAACGCCGTGCGCTACCTGACCGACCGGTTCGACCGCGAGGCGATCCAGTTCGTCGACGGCTGGACGGGCAAGGGTGTGATGACGCGGGTGCTCAGCGAGGCGGTCGCGGGTCTCGGCCTCGACGACACCCTCGCCGTGCTCGCCGATCCGGCGCGGTGCGTGCCGCTGTANGGCACCCGCGACGACTTCCTCATCCCGAGCGCCTGCCTGAACTCCACGGTCAGCGGGCTGGTCAGCCGGACCGTCCTCAACGCCGAGCACATCGGCCCGAACGACTTCCACGGCGCGAAGTACTACGGCGAGCTCGCGCCGCACGACCTGTCCCGGCACTTCATCGACACGGTCGTCGCGCAGTTCGACGCGGTCGCGGACGAGGTCGCCGAGACCTGGCCGCGGCTGTNGGCGGGCGACCGGCGGCCGACCTGGGCCGGCTGGGCGGCGGTGGAGCGCATCGCCNCCGCCTACGACATCCCGGATGTGATCATGGTGAAGCCCGGGGTCGGCGAGACCACCCGGGTGCTGCTGCGCCGGGTGCCGTGGCGCATCCTCGTCGCCCCGGACCGCGTCGACGAGCTGCCCCACGTCCTGGCGCTGGCCGCCGACCGCGGCGTCGAGGTCGAGGAGATGGCCGACCTGCCGTTCTCGTGCGTGGGGCTGGTGCGTCCGGTCGGCGCGGCGCCGGTGTTCCACACCCCGAACGCGCGCTGGCGCCCGGACGTCCCGGATATCTCGGACATCCCTGATGTCCCGGGCCCCTCGGACGCCTNGTGACGGCGGGAGGCGGCCACCTGGTGGCCCTCGACCTGGACAAGACACTGATCTTCTCCCGGCGCTCGCTGCTGCCGCCAGCCGGCACCGTCGAGCCCGCGCTGGTCGAGCCCGCGCTGGTCGAGCCCGCGCTGGTCGAGGTCGAGCTGGTCGAGGTCGAGCGGCTCGACGGCGCCCCGCTGTCCTTCGCGACGGCGCGGGAGCTCGCACTGCTGGCCGAGCTGCATCGCCGCGCCGTCGTCGTTCCCGTCACCACCCGCACGCTCGCCCAGTACCGCCGCGTCGACCTGGGCATCCGGCCGCGGTACGCGATCGCGGCCAACGGCGGGCACCTGCTCGTCGATGGAGCACCCGACCCGGCGTGGGCGGCCGGGATCGCGGCGCAGCTGGCCGCCGCCGGCGCGCCGCTGGCCGAGATGCTGGCGCTCGCCGAACGGTTCGCCGCCGGCGGCTGGGCCCGGACGGTCCGCGCCGCCGACGACCTGTTCGTCTATCTCGTCGCCCACGACCGGCCCGCCATCCCGGACCTGACCGGCGTCACCGCGGCGGCACGGGCGGCCGGCTGGTCGGTGTCGGTACAGGGCCGCAAGGTGTACCTGGTGCCGACGGTGCTGACCAAGCAGCGGGCCGTCGACGAGGTGGTCCGCCGGGCCGGGACGGCGACGCTGCTGGCCGCTGGCGACTCGGTCCTGGACATCCCGATGCTGCTGGCCGCCGACGCCGCCGTCCGGCCTGCCCACGGTGAGCTGCACGAACTCGGCTGGTCGGCGCCGAACGTCGCCGTCACCGCCGACGCGGGGGCGGTCGCGGGCGAACAGGTGCTGGCGGCGCTGCTGGACCGGGTGCGCGCCGACCGGCCCGATCCGACTCCCGCCGTCCCGTGATGAGCCTGGGCGGCGGCCGGTCTTCGTGGTAGACCGGGGACGGTGTCCAAGCGCACACCGTTTCGTCCAGGAGGAACCGTGACCGATCCGGGCGTGAGCGCCACGACCGACCCGAGCGCCACGAACGATCTGGAGGCCACGCTGGAGGGCCTGCTGTCGGTGGAGAGCTTCGATCCACCGGCGGGGTTCACCCGACGCCGGCCCGTGGACGCCGACCGGGCCGCCGCCGCGGCGGACCCGCAGGCGTTCTGGGCCGCCGCGGCCCGCGAGCTGCTCACCTGGGACAAGCCGTTCACCCAGGTGCTCGACGACACGAACCCGCCCTTCTACACGTGGTTCGCCGACGGCGAGCTGAACCTGTCGGCCAACTGCCTGGACCGCCACGTCGAGGCCGGCCGGGGCGAGCGGGTCGCGTTCCACTGGCGCGGCGAGGAGGGCGAGCACCGCGACGTCACCTACGCCGACCTGCTCGCCGAGACCCAGCGGCTGGCGAACGGTCTGCTGTCCCTCGGCGTCCGGGCCGGGGACGTCGTCGGCATCTTCCTCCCGATGATCCCCGAGGTGGCCGCCGCGATGCTGGCCTGCGCCCGGATCGGCGCAGTCCACAACGTGGTCTTCGGCGGCTTCGCACCGTCAGCGGTCCGGGAGCGGATGGAGGTCTCCGACGCCAAGGTGCTCATCACCGTCGACGGGGCGCGGCGCAAGGGGCGCCGGTCGCCGGTGAAGGCCGCCGTCGACGTCGAGCTCGGCGATCTGCCCGCGCTGGAGCACATCGTGGTGGTCCGCGGCCCGGGGGAGAACGCCGCCGAGGTGCCGATGACCGCCGGCCGCGACGTCTGGTACGACGAGCTGCTCGCCGCCGCCGACCCGGTGTGCCCGGCGGTGGCGCTCCCGGCGGAGCATCCGTTGTTCATCCTGTACAGCTCCGGCTCGACGGCGAAGCCGAAGGGCATCCTGCACACCACCGCGGGCTACCTGCTCGGGGCGACCTACACCCTGCGGACGGTCTTCGACCTCGACCCGGAGACCGACGTCTACTGGTGCTCCGCCGACGTCGGCTGGATCACCGGCCACTCCTACATCGTGTACGGACCACTGTCCAACGGCGTCACCAGCGTGATGTTCGAGGGCGCCCCGGACTATCCGGACCACGACATCTGGTGGCGGATCATCGAGGAGTACAGGGTCACCGTCTTCTACACGGCACCGACGGCGATTCGCACCTGCATCAAGTGGGGCGCGCAGTACCCCGCCCGCCACGACCTGTCCTCGCTGCGGGTGCTCGGCACGGTCGGCGAGCCGATCAACCCGAAGGCGTGGCTGTGGTACCACCTGGTGATCGGGGGTGGCCGCTGCCCGATCGTCGACACCTGGTGGCAGACCGAGACCGGGTCGGTGCTCATCTCGCCCCTGGCGGGGGTTACCCCGACCAAGCCGGGATCGGCGACGAGGCCGCTGCCCGGGATCAGCCCGGCGCTGCTGGACGAGGACGGCCGGCCCGTCACCGAGGGCACCGGAATTCTGGTGATCACCCAGCCGTGGCCGTCGATGCTGCGCACCCTGTACAAGGACGACAAGCGCTTCGTCGAGACGTACTTCTCCCGCTTCGGCCCGAGGACGTACGTGGTCGGGGACGCGGCCCGGCTCGATGCCGACGGCTATTTCTGGATCATCGGCCGGATCGACGACGTCATCAACGTCTCCGGGCACCGCCTGTCCACCGCCGAGGTCGAGTCGGCGATCGTCGCCNACGAGGCCGTGGCCGAGGCCGCCGTCGTCGCGCAGGCCGACGAGCAGACCGGCCAGGCGATCGTCGCGTTCGTGACGCTGGCGGGCGAGCGGGTCGGCGACTCCGCCGTCGAGGCCGAGCTGCGTGAGCACGTCGCCCGGCGCATCGGCAAGCTGGCCAGGCCGCGGCGGATCGTCTGGGCCGACGACCTGCCGAAGACCCGGTCCGGCAAGATCATGCGCCGGTTGCTGCGGGACGTCGCCGAGGGGCGGGAGCTCGGCGACGTCACGACCCTGCGGGACCCCGCGGTCATGTCCGCCCTCGCCGCGAAGGTGGCCGCCGGGCCCGACGACGAGTAGCAAGACCGGTCGGTCTCAGGAGTGCAATTCCGGAGGATTCCGACTGGTCGTTCGGCCGGGCGGCGAGTTGTTCGGAGAACGTAACCCGCCGGTCGAACCCGGGTGCGCCCACGTCACCGGCACTCCTCTAAGCTCACGTCTTCGTGAGAGCCCTACGACGGTTCACCGTCCGTGCGCAGCTCCCCGAGCAGCTTGCTCCACTGGGGGAACTTGTCCTGAATCTTCGCTGGTCCTGGCACCCCGAGACGCTGGACCTGTTCGAGTCGGTCGATCCCGAGCTTTGGCGGGCCACCAAGGGTGACCCGGTACGTCTGCTCGGCGAGGTCGATCACGATCGGCTCGTCGCGCTCGCCGCGGACCGCCGCTTCGTGCGCCGGCTCACCGACATCGCGGACGATCTCCAGGACTACCTTTCCGCCGACCTGTGGTACCAGCGGCAGCAGCTGCCGGGCGCNCCGGCGGCGATCGCGTACTTCTCGCCGGAGTTCGGCATCACCGAGGTGCTGCCGCAGTACTCCGGCGGCCTGGGCATCCTCGCCGGCGACCACCTCAAGACNGCCAGCGACCTCGGCGTGCCGATCATCGGCGTGGGGCTGCTCTACCGGGCGGGCTACTTCGTCCAGTCCCTGTCGCGCGACGGCTGGCAGCAGGAGCGCTACCCGGGCATCGACCCGCACGGGCTGCCGCTGACCCAGCTCACCGACGCCGCCGGCGTGCCGGTGAAGGTGGCCGTCGGGCTGCCCGAGGGCCGCACCCTGCACGCGCAGATCTGGAAGGCGCAGGTCGGGCGGGTTCCGCTGCTGCTGNTCGACTCGGACGTCGAGGACAACCAGCCGGCCGAGCGGGGGGTGACCGACCGGCTCTACGGCGGCGGCACCGACCACCGACTGCTGCAGGAGATGCTGCTGGGCATCGGCGGTGTCCGGGCGCTGCGCGCCTACGCGGCCGTCACCGGCACGCCGACGCCGGAGGTCTACCACACCAACGAGGGCCACGCCGGCTTCCTCGGCCTGGAGCGGATCCGCGAGCTCGTCGAGACCGGGCTCAGCTTCGACGAGGCGCTGGAGGCCGCCCGCGCCGGCACGCTGTTCACCACGCACACCCCGGTGCCCGCCGGCATCGACCGCTTCCCCCGCGACCTCGTCGCCCGCCACTTCGGCGGGGACAACTCCTGGCCCGGCGTGCCGGTCGAACGGGTCCTGGAGCTGGGGGTCGAGTCCGACCCGAACGTGTTCAACATGGCGCACATGGGCCTGCGCCTCGCCCAGCGCTCGAACGGCGTCAGCAAGCTGCACGGCATCGTCAGCCGGGAGATGTTCGCGGGCCTGTGGTCCGGGTTCGACTCGGCCGAGGTGCCGATCGGCTCGGTGACCAACGGCGTGCACGCCCCGACCTGGGTGTCGCGGGCCGTCATCGAGCTGGCCGACCGCCAGCCCGGCCCCGGGCTGCTCGCCGACGACGCGGCCGGCTTCGCCAAGATCTCCGCCCTGCCCGACGAGGTCATCTGGGCCACCCGCCGCCAGTTGCGGGAGCGGCTCGTCGGCGAGGTCCGCCGCCGGGTGCGCGCCTCCTGGCTGGAGCGCGGCGCCGCCCCCGGCGAGCTCGACTGGGTCGAGTCCGTCTTCGACCCCGACGTGCTGACCATCGGCTTCGCCCGCCGGGTGCCGTCCTACAAGCGGCTCACGCTGATGCTGCGTGACTCCGACCGGCTGCGCCGGCTGCTGCTGCACCCGCAGCGGCCGATCCAGATGGTCATCGCCGGCAAGGCCCACCCCGCCGACGACGGCGGCAAGCAGCTCGTCCAGCAGATCGTCCAGTTCGCCGACGACCCGGCCGTGCGCGCGCGGATCGTGTTCCTGCCCGACTACGACATCGGCATGGCGCGGTTCCTGTACTCCGGTTCGGACGTCTGGCTGAACAACCCGCTGCGCCCGCTGGAGGCGTGCGGCACGTCCGGGATGAAGGCGGCGCTCAACGGCTGCCTCAACCTGTCCATCCGGGACGGCTGGTGGGACGAGATGTTCGACGGCCAGAACGGCTGGGCGATCCCGACCGCCGACGGCGTCGAGGACCCCGACCGGCGCGACGACATCGAGTCCGCAGCCCTGTACGACCTGCTGGAGAACACCGTCGCCCCGCGGTTCTACGACCGCGACGCCGGCGACGGCGCGCCGCGGCGCTGGACGGCGATGGTCAAGCACACCCTGTCCAGCCTCGGCCCCCAGGTGCTGGCCAGCCGGATGGTGCAGGAGTACGTCGAGCGGTACTACGTGCCGGCCGGCGTCTCCGCCCGGACCGTCGCCGCCGACGGCCTGGCTGGTGCCCGCGACCTCGCCGCCTGGAAGAGCCGGGTCCGCGCCGCCTGGCCGGGGGTGCGGGTGCTCAACGTCGACTCCGCCGGACTCGGCGACACCCCCCAGGTGGGCCAGTCGTTGGTGGTGCGGGCCACGATCGACCTCGGCGGGCTCGCCCCCGACGACGTCGACGTCCTCGCCTCCTACGGCCGGATCGACCAGACCGACCGGATCCTCGCCCCGGAGGTGCTGTCGTTGCAGCTCGCCGGCGAGGGCGAGGGCGGGCCTCGTTACGAGGGCACGATCCCGCTGGGCCGCACCGGCCCGTTCGGCTACACCGTGCGGGTGCTGCCCCGCCACCGCCTCACCGCGAGCGTCGCCGAGCTGGGTCTCGTCGCCAACCCGTAGCTCGCCGACTCGTCACCCGCCCGTCGCCCGTCGCCCGTCGCCCGGCCGCCGGCCTCCGGCCGCCGGCTCGGNGGGCGCCAACCCTGATGGCCCCGGCTGGCTGATCAGGCCGGAGGATGCGCCCGCAGCAGCAGGACGCTGCGGGCGCGGACGGGCACGACGGCGCCGGGCAGCAGGGTCCGGCGAGGGTCGGCCAGGGTCGCCGGGAAACCCGCGAGATCCTCGTCTGCGGTGTCGAGCAGCAGGTCGTAGCGCTGCGCCCACGGCGCCGCGGGCAGGGTGATGGTGGTGTCCGCGCCATCGGGGTGGATCACGCCCAGCACGCCCGGCGCGCACCCACCATCGCGCCCTGCCTCCTCGGTGGCGTCCGAGGTGGCGCTCGAGGGGGCGCCCGCCCGTGCGCTCGAGGGGGCACCCGCGGCGATGTGGGCGACCAGCGTGACGACCTTCGGCGCGTTCCAGTCCGCCGTGGACATCACCTGCCCGTCGGCGCGGAACCAGGTGATGTCCGCGAGCCGGCCGGGGCCTGACTCGCCGCCGTGGAAGAACACCTCGCGGCGTAGCGCCGGCTCGAGGCGACGCAGCGAGATCAGGCCGCTGACCAGGCGTAGCAGCGCCGGGTCCGGCCCGGCGGGGTCGCGCCCACCGGCCCCGGCACCGGCTGCGGCACCGGCTCCGGCCCTGGGCCTGGGTTCGGAGCCCGGCCAGGCCAGCCAGGACACGGGGTTGTCCTGACAGTAGGCGTTGTTGTTGCCGCCCTGAGACCGGCCGAACTCGTCGCCGGCCAGCAGCATCGGCACCCCGGCCGACAACAGCAGCGTGGCCAGCAGTCCGCGGCGCACCCGGCGGCGGGTGGACAGGATCGTCGGGTCGTCGGTCGGGCCCTCCGCACCGTAGTTCGACGAGCGGTTGTCCGACTCCCCGTCCCGGTTGCCNTCGCCGTTGGCCTCGTTGTGCTTCTCCGCGTAGGAGACCAGGTCGGCCAGGGGGAAGCCGTCGTGGGCGGTGACGAAGTTCACCGACGCCCACGGCCGCCGCCCACCGTGCTCGAACAGGTCGGACGAGCCCGTCACCCGGTAGCCGAGGTCGGCGACCCCGCTGGTCCGCCCGTTCCACACGTCCCGCACCGTGTCGCGGTAGCGTCCGTTCCACTCCGCCCACGGCGCCGGAAACGAGCCGACCTGGTAGCCGCCCCAGCCGACGTCCCACGGTTCGGCGATCAGCTTCACCGACGACAGCAGCGGGTCGGCGTGGATCGCCGTCAGCAGGCCGGCGGTGGGATCGAAGGCGTCGGGGTTGCGGGCGAGCGCGGTGGCCAGGTCGAAGCGGAAGCCGTCGACGCCCATCTCGCTCACCCAGTAGCGCAGGGAGTCGCAGATCAGCTTCACCACGTGCGGCGACGTCATGTTCAGGGTGTTGNCGCAGCCGGTCACGTCGCGGTAGCGCCGCGGGTCCGTGGGTTCCACCCGGTAGTAGGTCGCGTTGTCCAGGCCGCNCAGGGACAGCGTCGGGCCGCGTTCGCTGCCCTCGGCGCTGTGGTTGTAGACGACGTCGAGGATCACCTCGATGCCGGCGGCNTGCAGCGTCGCCACCATCGTCTGGAACTCGCCGATCGGGTCGCCGGTCGCCGCGTACGCGGCGTGCGGGGCGAAGAACCCCAGGGTGTTGTAACCCCAGTAGTTGATTCTCGAACGTTCGAGCAGTGCCGGCTCGGAGACCGAGGCCTGCACCGGCAGCAGCTCGAGTGCGGTGACGCCCACCCGGTGCAGGTGGTCGACCACGGCGGGGTGGGCCAGCCCCGCGTAGGTGCCGCGCAGCCGGGCCGGCAGGCCCGGATGAAGGCGGGTGAAGCCACGCACGTGCGCCTCGTACAGCACGGTCTGCGACCACGGGATCCCGGGTCTGTTGTCCGCCGGATGCCGCCCCCGGCCCCGGCGCCGAGTGCCGTCCCGGCGCGCGGGGCCGGCGACGACGCAGCGGGGCACGAAGGGGGCGGAGTCCCGTGCGTCCGGCTCGTAGCCGTAGGGATCGCCGCCACCGAATCCGTAGATCGCCGGATCCGGCCGCAGCGCCCCGGTCAGCAGCCGGGCGTACGGGTCGACCAGCAGCTTCGCCGGGTTGTAGCGCTGGCCCCGGCCCGGGTCGTAAGGGCCGTGCGCGCGCAGGCCGTAGCGTTGCCCCGGTCCGACGCCGGGCAGGTAGCCGTNCCACACCTCGCCGTCGCGCTCCGGCAGGCGGTGGCGGGACTCCCGGTCGGCGTCGTCGAACAGGCAGAACTCGACCGCCTCGGCGCCGGGGGCGGCGACGGCGATGTTGACCCCGGCGCCGTCCCAGATCACCCCGAGCGGGCTGGGTCGGCCCGGGCGCGGGTCGCCGCTCGAGCGGGGTGACACGTGGGATGCGCGGGTGCTGCCGCCTGCGTCGGACACCTCGGTGACGTTAACGGACGCCCCCGCCCCCGGTGGGCCGATCGGGCGCCTCCGTCCCACCCCGCCCCCGCCGCCGCGATCGCAGGAAGATCAGCGTCGGTCGGCCTATCGTGACCTCCGACCACCCACCGATCCGCGCGATCCGACCCGGGCGGCCGACGCGACCCACCCCTGGAGCGACCGACGCCCAGGCCGGGTGGCGAGCGGCCCTGGCCCGCGAACGCCGCGGCCGGCCGGGTGTCGCCATGCCCCGCCTGCCCGGGCGCGGGCCAGAGCGGGAGGACCCTGGATGAGCGTCGTGCGGCTCGAGGTCGACGGTGGGATCGGCACCATCCGGCTGGATCGGCCGCCGATGAACGCGCTGGACTCCGGCGTCGCCGCCGATCTGCGGGCGGCCGCCGTCGAGGCGACCCGCAACCCGGCGATCCGGGCGGTGGTCATCTACGGGGGCGAGAAGGTCTTCGCCGCCGGCGCGGACATCAAGCAGATGGCGCCGATGGGGTACGCGGAGGCGTCGGCCTGGGTCGGCGACCTCAACTCCACCTTCGAGGTGGTCGCCCGCATCCCGAAGCCGGTGGTCGCGGCGGTCACCGGCTACGCCCTCGGCGGCGGGCTGGAGCTCGCGCTGTGCGCCGACGTGCGGGNGTTCGCCGACAACGCGAAGGTCGGTCAGCCGGAGATCCTCCTCGGGGTGATCCCGGGGGCCGGTGGGACGCAGCGCCTGCCGCGGCTGATCGGCCCGGGGCGGGCCAAGGACCTCATCTTCAGCGGCCGGCAGGTGCGTGCCGACGAGGCCGCCGAGATCGGGCTGGCCGACGTCATCGTTCCCGCGGCCGAGGTCTACGACCGGGCCCGGGAGATCGCCGGGCGGTACACGGCCGGCCCCGCGATGGCGCTGGCGGCGGCGAAGCAGGCCGTCGACGACGGTTCGGAGCTCGCCCTCGCCGAGGCCCNGCGCCTGGAGGCCGCCCTGTTCGCCGGCCTGTTCGCCACCGAGGACCGCCGGATCGGCATGGAGTCCTTCCTCGCCCACGGCCCCGGCAAGGCCGAGTTCATCGGCCGCTGATTCCGCTACCGCATCGCCAGGTCGGCGATGACGGGGAAGTGATCACTGCCGAAGTCGTGGCCGACCTGGAAGCCGGTGACCGCGAAGGCGGGCGAGGCCAGCACGTGGTCGATGCGCAGCACCGGCGGCAGCAGCACCGAGCGGGCGCTCCACGTCGGCTCCCATCCGCCGCCGACGACGTCGTGCGCGTCGCGGACCCCGGCGCTGACGAGCCTGCGCAGCGGCCGGTGGTCGCGGGTGGCGTTGAAGTCGCCGGCCATGACCACCGGCAGGGTGGCGTGCTGGGCCTCGTGGCGCAGCGCGGTGAGCTGGGTGCGCCACCGGTCGGTGTACGAGCCGGACGTCGGCGAGATGGTGTGCACCGCGTACATCACGAAGCGGCGGTTCTCGTCGACCTCGACGGTGGCCCGCAGCGACATCGACCCGCCGATGACCGGGGCGGCGGCGTCGCGCAGCGGGAAGCGGGAGTAGATCGCCGCGCCGAACGCGCCGTCGGTCGGGTGCACCTCCCGGTAGGGGAAGCCGGCCAGGGCGCCGGAGGCGTTCACCCGGGCCAGCGTCAGCGGCGAGAGCTCGACGAGGATGAGTACGTCGGGGTTGGCCGAGCGGATCTGCGCGCCGAGCCGGTCGGCGTGGGCGTTGTGGTACAGCAGGTTCGCCGACATGATCCGCAACCTGGCCGACCCCTGAGGCGCATTCTCGGCGCCGCCCGGGAGCACCTCGGGCACCGACCAGAACAGGTGGACGGCGACCAGCACGACCGACAGGATCAGCAGAAGGTTGCGGCGCAGGGCGAAGGCCACGGCGAGCGTGGCGTAGGCCGGCAGGTAGAGCAGCGGGGTGACGGCGTTGATCGCCGAGTAGGGCCAGTCGAGGCCGTCGTCGAGGTGCACCAGCCGGCCGAGGGCGAGCAGGGCGAGGCCCGCGGCGACCACCCAGGCGATCACCGTGATGACGGTGCCGACCGAGACGGCCGGGCGGGCCCTGGGCTCTGGGGCGGCGACCGGGATGTCGCCCGGTCCGGTGTCGGTCTTGGCGTCCGGCGCCGTGCGGCCGGACTCCTGCGCGGATGTCACCATCCCAGAGTGCCCGGCGCGCCGGGGCATCCGAGCGGTGGGTGACCCGCGTGACCTGGCGGGGACCCCCGCGCGGCCCGGCGGGAGCGCCGGGCCGCCACGAGGCAGACCTCGGGAGTGCGTCACGTGGGGGAGGGATCACACCGAGTGGCCGCCTCCGTCGGGAGGTCAGGCGGCGGAGGCGGACTGGAGCAGTGGGCGGGCCTGTTCGCGCCACTCCCGCACCGCGACGGTCGGGTGCTTGCTGAGGGCCCCGTCCAGCTCGGCCAGTTTCCGCGCGATCCGTTGCGAGGAGACCTGCCCGGCGACGGAGACGGCCCGGTAGCCCGCCTCCAGGGCGCCTTCCAGCTCCGCTACCGGCCCGCTCAGGTACGCGAGTGCCAGGTCGGCCTCGGCGTAGCTGCGGGTGCGTGCGCGGGCCGCGCCCTGCAACGCGCGCGCCTCGACCAGCCTGTCCACCGCCTCGCGCGGCCGCTCCAGCAGCCGCAGGCAGTGACCGCGGCACTCGGCGGCGTCGCCGGCGTTGTAATGGCCGGCCCAGGACGGCCCGGCCCCGTCGTCGCGGGCGATCGCCTCGTCCATCTTGTCCAGGGCGCGCCGGCATCCGGCCTCGTCGCCGTTGCGCGCCAGCGCCCAGGCGTTCTTGTCGTACAGCATGGCGCGCACCGCGCTGGTGGAGTGCGTCAGCGACCGGCGCAGCGCGGCCCGGGCCAGCGCCAGGCTCTGGCGCGGATGGCCGAGCTGGGCGGCCTGGTCGCTCATGCCGGACAGGATCCGTCCGGCGAGCATGGCGTCGTCGGCATGCTCGGCGAGACTGAGGGCCTGGATGTAGTAGCGCTGGGCGNGCGCCTCGCGCCTGCTGTCCTGGGCGAGCCAGCCGCAGAACTGGGTCAGCTCCGCCAGGGCGCTGAACAGGTCCGGGTTGGGGCGGTTGTCGCGGGCGGCCCGGGTCTGGTCGTGCAGGAAGCTGACCGCCTGGGCGCGGATCTCGCTGCCGCCGAACTTGGCGTCGAGCGTGCGGAAGGTCTCGGTCACGTCGCGGATCAGCGCGCCGCCGCCCGCGGCCGGTGGCGGCGCGCCGACGATCCGGTCGACGACGCCGGTGAGGCTGGAGAGCACCGGCTCGGCGAAGGCGGACGCGATGAAGGCGGTTCCGTCCTGGAGAAGATCACGTCGCCGCATGTCTCTCCCCGATAGTCCGGCGAGGGTGCGCAGGGTCTCGACAGGTGCGTTCGCTCCGCTCAGCCCCAGGTCGTCGTGGCGGTAGGACTCCCCGCGCCAGCCGAGGTCGGCTGGCAGGACGGGGTAGCCCAGCGCGGCCGACATCTCGGCGGCCGCCAGCTCGGCGACCATCGGGTCGCGCGGGCGCATGCCCCGTCGCCAGTGACCGACCGTCGTCCTTGCCAGGCCCAGCTCGATCTGGCGCTGCTGGCGGGCGCGGGCGTTCACCTGACAGGCGAACCTGGTGTCCGATACCCCGGCCTCGCGCAGCAGACGCGCGAAGGGGGAGGTGGGTGCGGGATTTTCCGGCGGCGTATTCGACATCTGTCCCCCGTCGAAGTTAGGTCGGCCTAAGTTGGCGGCGGCCCGACCGCGCACACCGCCTGAGGCAGAAAGTAGTGGAACGGTCACTGTCAAGGGAAGAGGGTGTGCATAACCCGGCCGCAATGCACGCACGGCCGGGACCGATGCCTCTGGTGTCCTGTCGGCGGGCGGGGATGGCTTCGCGACAAGGCCACGGAGCGTGGATGTCCAGTCATCTGCTCATCCATGTGCATGGAACTTATGCACGTGCATGATGGGGTGGATTGGACAAATGCCCCGCAAAGCGATGTCGGCGGGGGAGACCTTGTCCTGCTCTGGGGGGAACTGGCCGGGCGTGATGCGCCCACCGCGGGGTATGGCTGCAGCGGGGCGCACGGACTAGTCTTGGTGACGGCGTGTAGTCGATCCCCGTCCCGAGCCGGCTGTCCAGGTCAGGGGCACAGTGCGGTCCGCGTCACGCCGCCGATCATCGGGCGTGTGAGCGCCCCAGATGCGACGATGTCAAGAGCACTGACATCGGATGTTGGCTACGGAGGCCCCAAGGCGTGAACATCGTCGTTACCGTCAAGCAGGTTCCCGATACCTGGGCGGAGAAGAAGCTCGACGCCGCGGACAAGACTGTCGACCGCAAGAGCGTCGACAACGTCATGAACGAGATGGACGAGTACGGGGTCGAAGAGGCCCTGAAGATCAAGGAAGCGCACGGGGGTGAGGTCACCGTCGTCACGATGGGGCCCGCCAAGGCGGTCGAGACGATCCGCAAGGCCCTGTCGATGGGCGCGGACAAGGCCGTTCACCTCACGGACGACTCGCTGCACGGGTCGGACGCGCTGGCGACCTCCGCGGCGCTCGCAAAGGTGATCTCGACGCTGTCCCCGGACATCGTCATCACCTCCTCCGAGGCCTCGGACGCCCGTGGCGGCGTCATCGGTGCCCTGCTGGCGGAGCGCCTCGGGCTACCCCAGCTCACCCAGGCCCGCAAGGTCACGGTGGACCCGGGCGCGAGCAAGGTGACGATCGAGCGGCTCGCCGACAACGGCTACGCCCTCGTCGAGGCGAGCCTGCCGGTGGTCGTCGGTGTCGTCGAGAAGATCAACCAGCCGCGTTACCCCTCGTTCAAGGGCATCATGGCGGCCAAGAAGAAGCCGCTGACGACGCTGTCCGCCGCTGACGCCGGGCTCGACGGCGCCGCGGTCGGCCTCGCGGGCGCCGCTTCGGCGGTCGTCACGTCGCAGCCCGCCCCGCCGCGTTCGAGCGGGACGATCGTCAAGGACGAGGGCGACGGCGGAACGAAGGTCGCGGAGTTCCTCGCCGCGCAGAAGCTCATCTGAGGGGTTTGTTCGATGGCTGAAGTTCTCGTACTCGTCGAGCACGCCGACGGTGAACCCAAGAAGGTCACCGCCGAGCTGCTGACGCTCGCCCGCACGCTCGGTGAGCCGTCCGCGGTCTTCCTCGGTGCCCCGGGCACCTACGCGAAGGCCAAGGAGTACCTCGCCCAGTACGGCGCCGCCAAGGTGTACGTCGCGGAGTCGGACGACATCGCGAGCTACGTCGGCGGACCGGCGGCGGAGGTGCTGGCCAAGCTGGTTGGCGAGGCGTCACCGGCGGCCGTGNTGGTCGCGGCCACCGCGGACTCCCGAGAGGTCGCGGCCCGGGTCGCGGCCAAGACCGAGTCCGGCCTGATCTGGGACGCCACCGCGCTGTCCGCGGACCTGGTCGCCACCCAGGGGATCTTCGGTGGTTCGACGATCGTGACCTCGAAGGTCACCAAGGGCGTCGCCGTGGTCGTCGTCCGGCCGAACTCCACGGCCCCCGAGGCCGCGCCGTCGACGCCGGCCGAGCAGACCGTGGATGTCGCGATCTCCGACGCCGCCAAGGGCGCGAAGATCGTCGACCGGGTGGTCGAGGCCAAGTCCGGCCGGCCGGACCTCACCGAGGCCCAGGTCGTCGTCTCCGGCGGCCGCGGTCTCGGCGCCGCCGAGCACTTCGCGCTGGTGGAGAAGCTGGCCGACACCCTCGGTGCGGCCGTCGGCGCTTCGCGTGCCGCGACCGACGCCGGCTGGTACCCGCACCAGAACCAGGTCGGCCAGACCGGCAAGACGGTGTCGCCGCAGCTCTACATCGCGGTCGGCATCTCCGGTGCCATCCAGCACCGGGCCGGGATGCAGACGTCCAAGACGATCGTCGCCGTCAACAAGGACCCCGAGGCGCCGATCTTCGAGTTCGCGGACTACGGGCTGGTCGGCGACCTTTTCAACGTCGTCCCGCAGCTCACCGAGGCGATCGAGAAGCGCAAGGCTGGCTGATCGGTTCCCCTGGACCGGCACGGCCGGGCCTCCACCCGTCCCCGACGAGGCTGGAGCCCGGCCGTTGTTGTCTCCGTATCCTGTCCGGATGTCGTCGCAGTCACAGTCGTCGCTGTCGTCGCAGTCGCTGTCGTCGCAGGCACAGGGCGCATTCCGGGTCGAACCATCCGCGACGGCGGCCGGGCTCGGGGCGCCGGGCCGCGCCGGCGGGCCCGCGCTCGCCGTCGACATCGGCGGCACCAAGATCGCGGCCGCGATCGTCGACGCGGACGGCACGATCGTCGCGACCGCCCGCCGACCCATGCCCGTGCCCGTTTACGTGCACCGGCCGGCCGAGGATCACCCGGGCGGGTGTACGCCCGGCCGCGGCGCGGGCGGGTCCGCCGAGGAGGTCTTCGGTGCGCTGCGGGACTGCATCGGCGCGGTGCTGGCGGCCGCAGAGGTCACGGCGGACGCGGTCGCCGGGGTCGGCTGCGGGTGCGCGGGCCCGATGCAATGGCCGGCGGGTGAGGTGTCGCCGCTGAACATCCCGTCCTGGCAGGCGTTCCCGCTGCGCCCCCGACTGCGCGAGCTGTTCCCCGGGCGGCCCGTGCTGGTCCACAACGACGGCGTCGCGCTCGTCGCCGGCGAGCACTGGGCCGGGGCGGGGCNGGGCGTGCGCAACCTGCTCGCGGTGACCGTCTCGACCGGCGTCGGCGGTGGGTTGGTGCTGGGTGACCGGCTGTTCCACGGCACCTCCGGCAACGCGGGCCATATCGGTCACGTCCCGGTGGACGTGGACGGACCGGACTGCCCGTGCGGCGGTCGCGGCTGCGTCGAGGCCCTCGCGTCCGGTCCGCGCACGGTGCACCGGGCGCGGGCGGCCGGGTGGACTCCCGCCGACGGCCAGCCGGCCGACGGCCACACCCTCGCCGCCGCGGCCGCGGCCGGTGACGAGATCGCCCGCCGGGAGCTTGCCCGGGCCGGGACTGCCGTCGGCGCGGGGCTCGCCGCCAGTGCCAGCCTGCTCGACCTC
The DNA here is from genome assembly GCF_001421075.1 of Frankia sp. CpI1-P. Taxonomy (NCBI): domain Bacteria; kingdom Bacillati; phylum Actinomycetota; class Actinomycetes; order Frankiales; family Frankiaceae; genus Frankia; species Frankia sp. CpI1-P. Next base: position 196,403 of record NZ_LJJX01000007.1, read on the forward strand.
GAGGCGGCCGTCGTGGCCGGCGGATTCGCGCAGTCCGGCCCGATCTTCTGGGATGCCCTGCTCGCCGGCTTCGAGCGCCATGCCGGTCTGGCCTTCGTCCGGCGGATGCGCATCGGGCGCAGCGACGATCCGGCCCGTGTCGCGCTGCGGGGAGCCGCCGCCTTCGTCCTGGCGCCGGAACGCTACGGCTGGCCCGACTGACAGCCGTCTCGCCGCACCCCCGTCGCGCCGCTGCCCCCGTCGCGCTGTGCCCTCGTTGCGCTGTGCCCTCGTCATGGGGCGCCCCCGTCAGGCGGGGTGCCGGGCTGGGCGCTCAGCCGGTGAACCCGCCGTCCGCGGCCAGCACGGAACCGGTCATCCCGCTCGCCGCGGGTGAGCACAGGAAGGCCACCGCGGCGGCGACCTCCTCGGGTTGCAGCAGTCGGCGCAGGTAGGCATGGCTGGCGAACTCTCCCGGGTCGGGCAGGTCGTAGATCTTCGCCGACTCGGCCAGCATCGTGGTGTCCATCGAGCCGGGGCAGACGACGTTCGCCGTCACCGCCGTCCCGGCGAGGTCCGCGGCAAGGCTGCGCACGAGCCCGACGACGCNGTGTTTGCCGGCGGAGTAGGCGGCCAGGCGGGCCAGCGGCCGCGTTCCCGCCGCGGAGGCGATCGCGACGAACCGGCCGGCGGGCGCCTCGAGCAACGCCGGGACCGCCGCCCGGATGACGTGGAACACACCCGTGAGGTTCACGGCGAGCAGCGTCTGCCAGGAGTCGTCGTCGGTCTGCCAGATCGGGGGCCCGCCGGCGATGATGCCGGCGGCGGCGACGGCGGTGTCGAGCCGGCCGTAGCGCTCCCGGGCGACGGCGACGGCCGCGTCGACGTCGGCCTGCCGGCGGACGTCCACCCGGACCGCCACCGCGTCGCGGCAGCGGGCGGCGACGGCGTCGAGTTCTCGCCCGGTCGCGTAAGGGTAGCCCGCCGTCGGCGGCTCCGGCACCGCCAGATCGGCAAGGACGAGGCGGTATCCGGCCGCGTCGAGCGTTTCGGCGACCGCAGCCCCGAGACCGCGCGCCGCCCCGGTGATCAGCGCGACGGGGGCCGGCGACGAGGCCGGGCCGCCGCTGCCGCGCGTCACGCGGACCGATCCACGGTTCGCGCCGCGGGGGGTGTGAGGCCCTGGCGCCGCGTCCAGCCCAGCAGCCGTTCGACGGCGTCGTCGACGTAGGCGTCGAGCAGGCGGGCGCCCTCGGCCGCCGACGCGCCCCCCGGGTCGCCCAGCACCCCGGAGGGGCTGAGCGCGGCGACGCCGTGGGCGAGGAGGTCGTCGAGCGACGGGCTGGGCCCGGCCACGGCCAGGTCCAGCCGGACCAGGTCGGGGGCCAGATGTAACAGCAGCGAGGTCTCCGAGCGACCGGCGTGCAGGTCGCGGTTCGCCGCCGGCACGCCGACGGCCGCGGCCAGGNCCGCCGTCGGGGNCCACAGGTGCACCGGGCGACCCTCGTCGGCCAGGATCCGCCGGGCCGAGCAGAGGGCTGCGGTGTTCCCACCATGACCGTTGACCAGTACGACGGCGCGAGCCGTGTCGTCGACCGAGCGGACGAGCTCGACGACCACCCGCTCGAGCACCTGCGTGCCCAGCGAGACCGTGCCGGGGAACCCGGCGTGCTCGCCACTGGCTCCGTACGGCAACGCCGCCCCGACGAGCAGGGGCTCCAACCGCTGCGCGAGACCGTGGGCGACGGCGGACGCGACCCGGGTGTCGGTGTCGAGCGGGAGGTGCGGTCCATGCTGCTCGGTGCTGCCCAGTGGCAGCACCAGCAGCGGGCGGTCGTCTCCGAGCTCCCGCCAGGTGGCTCGGCCGAGCATCGACACCTCGTCACTCCTCTCCCGGACAACCGTGCTGGTCTCTTCGGACAACCGTGCTGGTCTCCCGGCCGCCCGTGCGGTGCCGGGCCGGCGCAGGCGCCCGGCAGGGGTTCCGTTGCGCGCGACGACCACGCTTCCGCCTCTCTGCGCGGACTGGCGCCGGCGGCATCCGGTCGGGACGCGGCCCTGCGCCGTCCCGCCGCGCTCCGGGCCGGGACTCGGCTGGACGCGCCGGCTGTCGCGGGGAGAATCCGGCCTGGCGGCCGTAGTGCCCGGCCTGCGACGCCGACGAGTGCGGCTCGGCCGGGCCTGGCCGACGCCGGAATCCGGGGCGATCGCGGCATGGCACCCGCGTCGGATCCATCCCAGCATGTCGGGGGACCCACGGTCGACCGGTGCGCCCGAGGTCGGCCTCGGGGTGCGACCGATCCACCGTCCGAGAGCCCGTCGTCCTCGTCCGGCGCTCGGTCGACCCGTCGGAGGCGAGGCCTGCGGCCTTATGGAACAGCCGCGGGTCGGCAGACCCGTACGCCGGCGGCTTCCCCGTTCACCCCCGGACGGGGTGCCGATCAGCCTCGGTCCGCGAAGGAAGGTTTGGGTGGCGTGGGTACCGGGCATCAACCCGGCAGAGCGCACCGAGGGCTTGGGCGGGCGGGCCGGGAACCGGGTCGAGGAGTCGGACGTTGACCTGGGCAGACGGCAACGGACTGTGGTTCGACGCCAGTCGGTGGGTGTCCAGCAGGGTCGGAACCACCCGAACGTCCCGGCCGTCGGACCGGGACGAGGGCTAACGCACCGTCCGTCGGCGGTGCCAGAAAGTTATGCCCTCGGGGTCGCCCACGGCGCCCCTCCTCGTGTATAGTTCTCCTTCGTCGCCCACCGAGCTCCGCAAAGAGCTCGATGTCGCGCAGGACCACATCTCCTCCGAGGGGGCACAGACCCCCCGAGGAAACGGGCCGCGGACGGTGCGATACGGTGTGAAAGTGGCAATCGCCGGCAGGTCGGTGCGAAAACATCGAAAGCCGGAGCGATTTGACACAATCCAGCCAAAGCTCGTAACCTAGAAACATCGCAGGAGCCAATCACCGTAGGGCGGATTGTCTCAGGCGCGCATGAAAGCAAAACCTGTTCGAAACGGTTCATCTCGCACAAAACGAAGCGATTTGACACCGAACGAAGAGGCCGAGTAAGTTAAAAAAGCACCAACGCGAACCCCGCAAGGGTAAGTGAGAAAAAGCAAGACCTGTTCGAAAAAGGTTCATCTCGCACAAAACAGAGCGATTTGACACCGAACGAAGAGGCGAGTAACTTAAAGAAGCACCAGAACGAAGCCCGCAAGGGCAAAGAGCTGGTAGCGCCTGCTCCTTGAGAACTCAACAGCGTGCCGATTGTCAGTGCCAATTGTTTTACCCCGTTCATGGCCTGGCTGGTTGTTCTTCGCGCATCGTTCTGGTGTGTGGGG